>QNAH01000027.1 GCA_003641425.1 Candidatus Zixiibacteriota bacterium | reverse complement strand
CCAGCCGAAAAAAAGAGATGATAAAAAAGCAGGGGCAATGGATCCATGAGCATCATGGTAAGACATCTTCCGGCAAGCTTCTCGATATCGGCTGCGGGCCGGGACTACATATTGAGCAGTTTGCCGATATGGGATATGACTGCACCGGTATCGACTTCTCTCCTGCTTCGATTAGGCATGCCGAAGAGATTATCGGGAGAAGAGCACGATTGATCGAAGGCGATATCAGAACCGCTGATTTTGACAACGGCTATGATCTGGCTGTCATGCTTTACGGTGAACTAAATGTCTTTTCGCCGGATGAATGCCGCGACATCTTGAAAAAGGCATATAATGCTCTTTCTTCCGGCGGAATAATTCTGCTTGAAGTACATACCTATGAGGCCATCAAACGCATTGCCGATGTACCATACACATGGTATAAATCCGGCCCCGGCTTGCAGGGTCTTTTTTCGGACCAACCGCATTTATGCCTGATAGAGAATCACTGGTTTGACAATAAGCAGACAGCTCTTCAGATATTTCACATACTGGACGATAACGGTGATCTGGCGACATATCGTAGTACAAACAAAGCCTGGACCGACGATCAATACAAACAGCTTTTATCCGAAGCCGGCTTTTCCAAACTGATTATCCACTCCGACTGGCCGACCCCGTCCGATGCATTTAAATTGATATCCGCTGAAAATTAGTTACAGCCCGAAGACGGCGCCAATTCTTTTATTTGAATTAATTAAGTGCACGAAATTTGATACCCAGAACAATAATTGTGCCGGGAGAATCTTCAGAAAGACTCTAACCTGTTAATTGGCAGTCGATTGGACTCCTGTCGCCTTCCGGTATAAAAATTGCTTATATTCCTTAGTGGTTGAACGGCTTAGTTTTATGTTGACCAAAATGGTTGAAAACCGTATTATCGCCGGTATAAGGATATGGGGAAATTACCATTGGAGGGCAAAATGCTTAGAAAGATAGTCTCTTACGCCATTATTACCGGCGTATTGATGGTTACGGCCCAAACCGGATTCGGTCAGGGAACGACTTATTTCGGCGACAGCGAACCGGCCAAATCGCTTTACGAGATACCGCCCCGGGTGCTTGTCGATGCCCCAACGGCGGGAACACTTCCGAGAGGATGCTTCGATATCGTGATGAGAGTTTACAACAATGGCGGCATACTGGGAAAGACCTCAATCGGTCTCTCCAACCGGCTCATGCTCGGGATGTCATACGGTGCCGAGGATGTCATCTCCGATTATACTGCCAACGCCAACCCGGAAATCGAATTCAATATCAAGTTGAGGCTGATCGATGAAGATTACTATCTACCAGCCCTGGCAATAGGTTTTAATTCGCAGGGTTACGGCGCCTGGATCAAGGATCGCGATCGATATACCTATAAGTCAAAAGGATTTTACGGTGTTGTCAGCCGCTCCTTCATGTTACAATCCATGAATGCCGGTATTCATGCCGGTGTAAATTATTCTTTCGAATATGACCAGGATGATGAAAAGGATCCGACCTTCTTTTTCGGATTCGACTCCCGTTTTCAGTACAATATCGGATTCTACCTTGAATATGATCTTGCCCTGAACGATGATAAATCGTCGGCCGGCTACGCCAAAGGACGCGGTTATCTCAATGCCGGCCTGAAATGGATGTACTCCGAAAATCTGGAATTGGAATTCGTCGTCAAAGACCTGCTTCAAAATCGCCGGCAAGATTCGTCAACTTTTGGGAGGGAATTACGTTTTACATATATTGAGTTTTTTTGAGACCAGAATGGAGTAAGAGAGTATGAAAAAGCATTTTATCCTGATAATTTCCCTGCTATTTATGGCCACCCTGATTTCCGGATGTTATACCAAAATCGCCCATCCCGGCGAGGAAAGCGGTTATATCGAGAGCGATGATGATAATTATAACGAGAATTACGGGTACACGCATTACTATTATCCCGATTACTGGATCGTCCACAATAACTGGGGTCATTATTACGCCTCGCCCTGGTGGTGGGACTATTACGATGACGGCCGGTATAATTATTACGATGATGATAATGACGGTTCCCCGCGCGGTGTTCCCGGTCAGGCTACCCGCCCCGATAGCCGCTGGGAAGGAACATCGGGACTTGACGGCGCCAACCAGATAACGCCGGGCGGCGGTTCATCGGGTGGAAGCAGCGCAGGGAAAAAGACCTCTACCGATGCCGACAGCAAACCGGAAACACGAACCAAGGGTGATCAGTCGCAAAACTCCGACAAAAAAAGCGACGACAATACCAAACCCAAAAGCAGGTTTAAGACAAAATGAGACGATTGACACTTCCCATAATAATGTTTGCATTGGCAATATTGGCAGCCCCGGTATTCGCCGGTTACCTCAATGACGTCAACGAAGTTATCGCAGGCAATCAGATCGGTATCGGCGCCAAACAGATGGCAATGGGCGGAACCGGGATGATGACTATCGACGGCACCGCGATCTTTTATAATCCGGCCAACCTTACACGAATACCGCGGATCGAATTTATGCTCGGCATGTCATACAACAAACAAAAATCAGATATTACCACCCGTGCCGTCGGCGAGGAATCCGGGTTCGATGTCAGTGACTCCAAAAGCAACACGCGGATCAGTTCAGCCATCCTGACCGTCCCTTATCCCACCTATCGGGGAGCGCTCGTCTTTGGATTTGGCGTTGCCCGCTTATCCGATTTCGACCGCATTTCCAATTTTTATTTTGAAGAGATCGACGAGGGCGAGGTAAGAACATCAAATGAAAAGGTCAAGGAATCGGGCGGTCTGAACCAATGGGCCTTCGGTTTCGGGATTGACCTCTCACCGAGAATCTCATTCGGGGGAGCCCTGATGGTTTATCACGGCAAACATGAGTTGAACCTTAAATCGCCGCTGTATTATGCGGGGGCGATGGAATCCGATTTCGAACAACTCCTGGAATATCGTTATATAGGTTATGGGGCAAAAATCGGACTGGGCATGCAGCTTTCCCGGCGAATCGGGCTGGGCATGGCCATCGAATCACCGGTAATGCTGGATATAGACCAGGACGGCTCCGAAATCGAATTCGGTATTATAACGCCGTACTCGACCGTGGAATACGAACTGAAAAAACCGTTTGTATTCTCCGCCGGGGCGGTATCCCGTTTTGATTATTTCACACTGATGGCGGATATTGAATACACCGACTGGAGCCAGATGTCGTATTCGGACAATATGGCGATGGAGTTATTCAATGATGAAATCGAGGAGGTATACAAAGAAGTCCTGAGGTTTAGAATCGGCGGCGAGTATGTCGTGCCCAGCATAGACCTGGCCCTGCGCGCCGGATTTTTCAATGATCCTCTTCCTTATCAGGAAATGCTTTCATACAAAAATGATTCGCGTTACGGTTACAGTTTCGGATTCGGTTTTCTGGTCGATCAGGTGATGATGATCGATTTCGCCTATGTGCATGGATCATTCAGCGACAGTTTTATTCTCGAAAGCCCCGATTTTGTAGAAACGATCAATCTTGACGAGGATATTAAAAACGACCGTTTGTTTTTGACGGTCTCATATAGATTTTAAAAAATTCTCTCTTTTCTATTCTAGGTCGAAAAAAGGCGGTCATGTGACCGCCTTTTTTTCATGTCCATCGCCGTCAAAATCAAATATTGTCCCAGCGTTCCAGGATAAATTTGACGAATTGCTCGACTTTTTTAAAGGTCTTCTGCTGGAACTGTTTGGATTTGTCCATATCGAAATCCGGCAGTCCCTCCCCTTCTTTGTACTGCAGAATCGATCCCGGGATGGGATATATATCGGCGCCGGCCTGATAAAAATACGGCATATTATCGTCGAGCTGTGATTTATCGACAAGTGACCCGTCGATCGCCTGTACCATGGCGGTCTCGTTGTTTCCGGCATGACCGCCCGCCTCACCGTATATCTCTTCAACCAGGTCGTCGCACAGTTCCCACCAGTGGATGACCGCAATATTGATGCGATATTCATAGTAAAAATCGTGCGCGGCCGCTTTAAGAAATGAGTTATTGCCGCCATGACCATTGAGGACGATTATCTTTTTGAATCCGACATCGTAAAGCGATTTTAAGATGTCAAATACAAAGTTCTGGAAATTGGCCGGTTTTACGGTCATCGAACCGGGATAACCGTATAACGATTTTGTGATCCCGTAGTTGAGGGTCGGTGCGATGATGGCGTTTATTTTATCGGCCAGATGGGCGGCGATGGAATCCGGTATCAGATTGTCGGTTCCGAGGACAGTTGCACCATGCGCCTCAATGGTTCCAACCGGAAAAATAACGGTATCGATTTGACCCGGAACCATATCACGGACATTTTTCCAGGTTAATTTCTGGAGTTCTCTTTGCATATTGATTTACCTGTTTAGATATCTTTCGAGGACCAGTTCGGTTTCTTTTGCTGAGATCTCATCGCCTTCCAGGCGATACTGGTTGATATCCCTTATGAGATACTCCAGGTCTTCATGGTGTTCGACCGCGTACCACAGTTCAAGCTCCGACCATGAAAGACCCTGGTCCTGAAAATGATTGGCGACTTCGGCGTATATTGTCGGTGATTTCCAGTCGAAGGTGGACATCTGGACATGGCATTTTTCGGTCATACCCAGAAGATAATATCGTCCCTCGACCGTGGGTCCGAAAATAGCATCGGACTTCTTCAGTAATTTGAGTGCTGTCTTAAGCATATCGGCTTTCAGGGTGGGTGTCCGGCTGCCGATGAAGAGAATGTGTTTGTATCCTTCTTCAAGGCATGCCCGAAAAACATTTTCCATCTTGACACCCCACCTTTCCGGCGGTAGAACGGTGGTCTTAATCTCTTCATTGAGTATCCGGGCCTTGCGGCCCTTCAATTTTTTCTTCAAATATTTTAAAATCGTGTTTACAGATTTTTCTGTCTTGGGCAATCCTGCATAGAAAAGCCGAAAATCAACCGATTTAAGATCGAGGACATTAACAAGAGTATCGGCAATAAAGGCCTGGTGCAGAAATTCAATCTCTTCCTGAGATAAGTTCTCACCAAGATTCAACTCGGATCCGTCTTCCTGTGTCTCCTGGATACAGATTGCCAGAACGGCATCATTTTTCTTTGTTTTAGGCATATAAAGCTAATTTAGTTTAAATTTCCATTTTAATGTTGCCAAATATAAAGAAGCTCTCACGCCTCGTCAAGTGCGAGAAACCATTTTTTGGGTTTGTGCCGCTGAATTACCAAATAATAACGGCCCAATTTGAATTATATTTGATTTTGACGAGAGATATAACAATATCATGGGAGCTTTTAATGCCGTATCGATGTAATATATACAGATCATGTCAACTGCGCCAAAATGGCTTGACAAGTAATGATAGATAAACCTATTATTAGGTTTCATTTAGAGGAGGTTGCTCATAAAATATGAAAAATGGTATGAAACCAGATACATGGATACGCATTGTCGTCTTTTGCGCAGTATTACTGATTACATCATCAATTCCGTTAGCGGCGTCAGAGGGGCTTCTGGGCAATCTTGGAGATACACCTGAAGAAGAACTCGCAGCCATATCCTCCGTTCTTTCGCGAACATCACTACAGCCCGGCGGGACGTATGATGCCGCAGTGATAGTAACGGTCGAAAAAGACTGGCACATCAATTCTGCTCACCCTTTTCAGGATTGGCTGATTCCGGCCGAATTGCAAATAGACACTGCTGATGGATTCATTCCATCTGATATTATCTACCCCAAGCCCGAGGGCATATTTTTGCTCGGAGAGAATATGTCGGTTTATCATGGCCGCTTTTCAGTACACTTCAAGATTAATGTCGATCAAAATATTACCGAAGGAAACTACTCACTGCCGGTCCGTTTCACCTATCAGGCATGCAATGACAGGGAATGCCGCGCCGCGCAGACAATACAGGATGCACTCGAGATTGTCGTCGGTGATGAGGGGCAAGCGATAAATGAGGATATCTTTGCGGGCGAACTGCCGCCTTCAAGTGACATGGAAACCGGTGCGGTATCTCGGGAACAGGAATCGGATCTACAACACCTGATCGACAAATACGGCTTCTGGGGATATTTCATAGCCCTCGGGCTCGCATTCTTGACCGGTCTGCTGCTTTCTTTCTCGCCTTGCACTTATCCCATGATCCCGATTACTGTCTCGGTGTTCGCCGGACAGGATCGCAAAATCGGGCGCGGCTTTGTTTTGTCTCTTTTCTATGTTGGTTCGATGGCCGTTATGTACGGCATTATGGGATTGATCGTCTCCCTTGTCGGCGGAGTTTTCGGCGCATGGCTGGCCAGCCCGGCCGTCGTCATCGGTATCGCCGTTGTCTTTGTAATTTTTGCCCTGTCCATGTTCGGATTGTATGAATTACAGGTCCCGTATTCATGGCGCCAAAAACTGGGCGCCAAACAGTCCGGAGGCGGCGTGGTCGGATCGATTGTCCTCGGCATTGTCGCCGCGCTGGTGATATCGCCATGTGTCGGACCGTTCGTTGCAGGTATATTACTTTATATAGCCACCTATGGGTCACCGGTATTCGGCTTTCTTACATTATTCATCTTTGCCATCGGATTGGGGACACTCTACATAATCATAGCGACCTTTTCATCGGCCATAAGTGCCCTGCCGGGAGCCGGTACATGGATGGAATCGGTCAAGCGATTTTTCGGATTTGTACTGTTGTTTATGGCTCTTTATTTTCTGCGTACCATAATCTCGCCGTCTCTGACCGCAGTCATTGGCGGTTTGATACTGATCGCTTTTGCCGTCTTCGGCGGCGGATTTGACCGCTTGACACCCGAAGACAAATTCTTCGCGCGCCTGAAAAAATTTGTAGGGATCCTGGCTTTCGTTGTCGGTGTTTATCTGCTTCTCGGGGCGATGCTGTCGGGAGGTTTCCTTCTGCCGGAGGGCACAAAGATATTCAGCTCGTCCGGACAGACTATGGAACAATCCGAAAAAAAACTTATCCCCTGGAAAACCGATCTTGAGGCGGGGTTGATCCAGGCGAAAAATGAAGGAAAACCGGTACTGATCGATACCTGGGCGACCTGGTGTGTCAACTGCCGAGTTCTTGATAAAAAAACATTCGGCAACGCCGACGTGGCGGCCGAGGCCAAAAGATTTCTGCCATTGAAAATCCAGCTCGAAACAGCCGGCTCCGATGAAACGAAAGAATTCATGGCACGCTTTGGACTGCGGCATTATTCGCTTCCTACCACGCTGCTGATTGATTCAAAGGGTGCTGTAAAAAAGATTCTGCAGGGTGTGGTCGGGCCGGATGAAATGATAGCAGAGATGCGTAAAATTCGCTAATATATCCCGATTATAATTATTTTTCGGATTGTTTGAGATTCAGAATATTGGCCAGGTCATCCTTGATGATCTGGTATAATTCTTCTTTGTCTATTTTGTCTATAATCTTTTTGGCCAATTTTTCGGACATAACCTCGACCAGATTATTCACGAAATGATGGATTTCCACCTCATCCATGCCGGCCTGCGGCTCCGATGGAGTATCTTCGGCAACAGCAACACTGGTATCTGATTTTTCCTGTGAGGTCTGTGATACAGTCGGCTCACACGGCTCGGAGCTTATCTGTTCTGCTTCTTTCTTGAACTCGGTTATAAATCCGTCGACACCTCCGGGATTGATGGCCGGCTGTGCATCGGATTCGGATTCAACAGGCTCGGATATCTCAGTCTCAGGAATATTGACCGGTTCAAGCGATTCGCTGGTAGGCCGGGTTTTTAATTCACCGTCGTCATCGGATGGAGTCTCGACCGCCTTACTGCCGTTCGTGGCTTCTTTTTGCATTTCTTTAATAAACCAGTCGTAATCATGATCCGCGTTTGACTTGTCGATATTCTTCGAATGATCTTCTTCCGATTCGATAAGACCGTACTGATCCGGGGCGATTTCCAGCTTTGATGAGGTGGAAGATTTAACGTTCTTCGGCTTTTCATCGGGCGCATCGTCATCACGAATCATCAATGACTCGACCTTGTCGCTGTCACTCAGTCCTTCTTTTTCCTTATCCTCGGGACGATGAATCTCGAACAGATCTTCCTTTGATGTTGAAGATTTAATATCAACCTCAAGATTCATATTTGTCTTATGCATGATTTCAGATTCTTCCACCTCGATTTGATCAATTCCCAAGGCCGCATCAAGAAACTCATCATCGACAGCATCCATTGAAAGAGGCTCGACCGTCTTCAATTTTTCTTCAGGTTCCTCTTCGATCCCGCCCCCGACAAACAATTTGACACGATCCAGAAAATCTTTCGGGTCAAACGGGCGCGGAAGAATCACTTCATCGGGATACGGCAACGAACGCCCCTCAGGGTCGGCGATAAGTAGAATTGGAATAGATGAGGTATCCTTGTTTTCATCCAGAGAGTCGTATAAATATACTTCGTTGGCGTCTCTCATATCGGCGCCGATTATGACCATATTGGGCCGGGCTGTAATGATCAATTCTTTAGCTTTCTCAATCGTCGAGGCTGTTATAACATCGTAACCATTTTGATGTAATATGGATTCGGCTATGCTTCGAATGGCATCGGATTTTTCCGCGACCAATATCTTTTTTCGCATATTTATAATCCGCCCTATATGGTTTTATTATCCTTATTGGATAAAATATGGCTGGCATCCTCGAGAAATTTCCGATCCTCTTTTGAGATATTTTCTATACCAACCTCATTTATCTTATCTAATATTTTATCGACCCGTTTCATAATTTCTTCGGCTTTTTGTCGATTCTTTTCCCGTTTAGCTTCTTTCTTCTTGAGCCTCTTGGATTTAAACCAGCTTGGAATAATTTTCCAGCGCCAGTCGATTTTGATATATGCGAAAGCAACCAGCGCTCCTCCAAGATGAGCCAGATGAGCAACGTTGGGACCGGATATCAGAAAATTCAGAACGCCGAACAGCGGGATGGCCCAGCGGACTTTCATCGGAAACATGAAGAAAATATAAAGCGTTCTGTCCGGAAACATAAACCAGTAAGCCACCAGAACACCATATATGGCACCCGAGGCTCCGACAATCGGGTATTTCAGCCCGGGATTAAAAATAAGCGAAAGCAATGCTCCTCCCAGGCCGCATAGTATGTAAAACTTCAGGAACGGACGCGATTTCCAATGATACTCGATCTCGGTGCCGAACATCCATAAGGCAAACATATTAAAAAAGATATGAAGGAAACTGGCATGCAAAAACATGTATGTCAGAGGCTGAAACAGGTAGTTGGGGAATTCACTGTAGAATTTCGCCGGAGTCAGACCGAAAACTCCCGGCAGATCGATGGTGGACATCATCTTCAACAGGTAGACAATGCCGTTGGTAATCAACAAATACTTGATTACGGGGCTGATCGATCCGGGTCCGATTCGATATCCGCCCAGATTCCGGTGATATGGATTATATGGCCTCATCTTTTAACCTTATCGGCAATTGTTTTACGCCTCTTCAACTATATATTTAAGGCCGAAAAGCACGATTGTCAACAGCTTGATGCCGCCGCAGTGGTATAATTATTTAGAATCCTGGGTGGAAGTGTGGGAAGATTCATCTTTGGGTTTGTCGTCCAACTGGACATTACACGAAGGGCCCATTCACGTTTTGACGCCCATTTTGGGCAGAATGATCTTGACCAGTAAAAACCAGATGACCAGAAATGCCAGCAAGAATATGATATCGTAAAAATCCATCTTTCATACCGACTAATCGCTGAAATAACGACTGTGCTCCTTAAAAATGCATATATCCATGACCATCACAAGTCCGGCCTTCTTGCCATGATAAAATGCCTTCGGTGATACCACTGTTTCCTGTAGCCAGACTACCCGGGCGCCGATTGCGATCGACTGCTTGACTATCTCCAGGGCTTTACCCGGTTTTCTAAAAACATCGACAATATCGATTTTTTCGAGGACCGATTTGAGATCCGGGTATGCTTTCAGTCCCATAATTTCTTCTTCATTGGGATTGACCGGGATTAACTTGAAATCTTTCTTCAAAAGATAACCGGCGACCCCATGGCTTGCCCGGCCGGGATTGGGGGAAAGACCCACCACCGCAATGGTACGGGAATTTTCAAGAAGCTTTCTTATTTCTTCCGTCGATGGGTTTTTCCATCCCCCGTTTGCCCCGCCGTATGTCGGCATGATCAGCCAATAACCTTGCTGACATAATTCAGTAGCTGTGCCTTGGGAAGCGCCCCGATGACCTGATCCACAAGCTGTCCGCCTTTGAAAATCAAAAGCGATGGAATCGACATGATCTTATACTGGCTGGCGATCTGCGTATTGCTGTCGACATCCATCTTGGCCACTTTAAGTTTGCCGTCATATTCGTTGGCAATCTCTTCCAGAATCGGAGCGATCATTTTACAGGGGCCGCACCAGGGTGCCCAGAAATCGACAATGACCGGAACATCTGACTTTATTACTATTTCGTCAAAAGTTGCATCGCTAATCTCTACCGGCTTGCTCATTTTTTTCCTTTCCAATCAAATCAGATTATTTTCTAGGTTATCTAACAATCGACTTATTAATTTGTTCCCAGCACAGAGTTATGAATCAGGGCGACCGGAATGGTACCGTATGAAAGCACCTGATCATGAAACTCTTTCAGCGTAATTTCAGGGAACCTTTTTTTATATTCCTCAAGAAGATTTTCTATCTCAATTTTGCCGATAAGATAACTCATCGGCTGGGTCGGGGTCTGGGAATAACGGCTGACCTCGGCGACGGCATTGGTCCGCTCCAGACGGGCGACATCTACCAGCATATCCACCGCCTCATCAAAACTCATGCGGCCGGAATGCAGGCGGACATCGATGACTATCCGGCAGGCCCGCCACAACTGATCCTTCAATTGAATCAGCCGGGTTCTGCTGTCATTAAGATAGCCCTGATCCCTCATCAGTTCTTCACAATAAAGCGCCCACCCTTCAGCGAAAACCGGGGTTCCAAAAAGACGGCGGATTTTGGATTTCACCCGGTTGGCATGGCAGAACTGAAGATGATGACCGGGGTAACCCTCGTGAATCGACCTGACTGCGATCGCCGCCCGGCTGTGTCCCGAAAATTGTTCCTTTTTCTTTGATTCGGAAGCAGCGGCATCGACCGGCGTCACCCAGAAAATTCCCTCCTGCGCCTCTTCAAACGGCGGGGCCATCAAATAGGCGGCATAGGGATAAGTACTGCGGTGGCTGGCGGGAGTCTCTACGACCTCCAGTGATTCTCCCTCGGGGATAGAGACCAGATCTCTTTCGACAATAAAATCTCTCGACCTGACAATTTCATCCCGGTAATAATCCAGAAGAGTGCCGGCCGGCAATGTCTCGTTTTTAATATCTTCTATCACCTCAGTCCAGTCTTTGCCGGGACCAACTTCTGCCGCAATTTTTTTGATTTCCGCCAGCGTCCTCTCGATATAACGACTACCGGTCTTTTCAATTTCATCGGCGGTGTACGGAAGCCGATGGAATTCTTTCAGGAGAAATTCAAAATACTCCTTCCCTGCCGCAAAATCACCCTCCGGTTTTTGGGAAAGTCTCTCAGCAAGAAATTCCGTGTATTTTTTGAAGGCTTTCGAGGCCAGCGTCGCCGCGGCCAGAAGATCGTTTTTGAGTTCCTCGACCTCTCCTGATCTATTCAGGATAATATCCGAAAACAACTTCTGGGCCGCTTGCGACGACTCCCTCCCGATTTTAAGCCAGACGGATGGAATCGAATCGGCGGTCCGAAGATTTTCCATCCCTTGCATCAATAGCCTTGGGATTTCCTTCAATCGTCTGATCAGCGATAGATAACGCTCTTCGACGGGAGCGAAATCCCGGAGTAGAAGCGCCAGGCACGAAAACACCGCAATGTCGACATATACCGACGGATCCCGCCGGAAGCGATTGAACTTTTTATCGGAAACAATATCTTTCCTGAGTTGATCGCTCAATATCTCGAGATCGAGCCGCCGGTCCGGCGAGAGCCGATCACTATTCTTAAAATTATCCAGCTTGCCAAGTAATTCTTCTTCCTTCCGCAAAAATCCCCGGATAGTCTCTTCATCCACCTGGTTAAGTTCACCATCATAGTCATGAATTCCCTCAAGAGTAGCCTCGGTCGGATTATACTTCCATCTTTCATCAAGAAATTCATCGACCATCTTCTCGAATGTTGTGTCGTTATATTCAGCCGCGTTCATAGGTGGCGCTATCTTGCTTGGTGTGAGTATAATGATTGGTGACCTGGTCGACAAATGCTTCAAGGCGGGTCTCTTCGCCGGTATCCTGAAGACCTTCATAGCTGATATTCAACCATGGGATTTCGCCAAGATCATGTGATACTTTATGTGACAGAGATGTAACAATGGTCCCCGGCATGCAGTTAAACGGCATGCAGTTTATGATACCTGATGCACCACGACGCGCAAAATCAATGGCCTTCCCGATCGAAAGGACTGCTTCTCCCCTGACATCGATCGGCAGATATGGCGATGCCAGCCCGGTTATTTCTATCACCGATGTTTCGCTGTCAACAGGTATATGTCTGCGGAACAGATTTTCCGTTTTATGTTCGTCATGATCCTGAATTAATTGCTGAATATATGCGGCCGCGACACCTTTCCACTTTTTGTTATAAATCGAATCCAGGCGATAGGTGTACGTCGTATAATTAACCCATTCGGCCAGTGTCGCCAGCTTGACCTCCAGCCCCAGTTTTTCGATCTTCGTTATCAGGTGATTGTTTGAAAAGCGGTTATTTCGAAGGTATATTTCTCCGACCAGACCGACCACCGGTTTCTTTTCTCGGTTTACAGGGATTCGGCTGAATTCCCGGGCGGCTTCTTCCGCCAGATCGAGCGGGTCGCCGCCCCTGATAATATGGTCCTGAACCATTTTCAAATAATGATAATATACTTTTTCAGTCGAGCCCGTTTCGAGTTCGTACGGCCTTGTATGAAGCAGGCATTTGATCAGGCAGTCGGTGAATGAGACCGCACGCCAGGCCAGTTTGCGAAAGGCCCGGTGCCCGACACCGAATTCGGCATAAGAATTATTGGAATTCGGCGAAAAGATGGGCACATCCGAATGGCCCAGCTCGTCGAGCAGAATCCGCTGGTACTTGCTGTACTGACCGAAACGGCAGGGACCGTCGGCGCCGAACATAAGAAAAACCGTGTGCTCAGGATCAAAATCATCCGATTTGATTTTGCGAATCATGTCCCCGGTGGTGACCACGCACGGAAAACATTCCTTGCCCGAAGTAAATTTCTTACCGTAATACAGACTCTGCTCGTCCGGTTCCGGAAGAACCTCCGCTTTGACACCGAATCTCCTCAGCGACGCGGCAATCGGGTAGGCATGATCGCACATATTGGGAATATAGACTGTCCTGTTCTGCGGTGAAAATTTCTTCCCGGCCAGGCTGTAATCAGAGACAGAAGGCCGAT
>QNAH01000026.1 GCA_003641425.1 Candidatus Zixiibacteriota bacterium | reverse complement strand
GAATATATTCATTTCTCCCCGCCCTGTCAATCGCCTAATACCCAATTCGACTAAAGACCTGTTTTTCAGGAAAATTCAAAAACTGCCGATAATTATATGATAGATATGTGACAATTTTAAAAAGTCGGAGGCCGTATGAGAAAATTCCTACTCCTGTCATTAAGTCTTGTTCTTTTAATCATGGCGGGATGTACCCGCAAAGTGGTGATTGTAAAAACACAGCCGTCTGAGGCCAAAAAGGCCATTATCGTTCATCCCACCAAGACCGAAATCGCATCATCGGAAAATCATCTCAGGCAGGCCAAGAAATTTTATTACAACGGCAAATACAAGCAGGCCAGGAAGCATTGCGAGAAAGCGATCAAATTCAATCACAGTAATTGGGAGGCTCATTACTATCTTGGCCTCACCATGCAGAAAAAACGCGAATATGCTATTGCTGTCGAGGCCCTGGGCGTGAGTCTAAAGTATTCGCCCGAAAACAGATTCGTCAGATCGGAATTACATCTGGCCATCGGTTACAGCTGGGAAAAACTGGGCAATGCCAAAAAGGCCGGGACAGAATATTCACTGGCCATTCAATACAATCCTGAAAACCGGGAGGCTATCGAGGCTCGGAACCGGATGAAGGTCGACAAGACCATGAAAAACTGGGGCCATAAGAAAAAGACAAGACTTTGATTGCCCACAGGCGATCAACTCTCCTCAAGGCCGGTTGATTCAAATCAGCCGGTTTTTTATTATCAGTATTGTAGAAAAACGCGAATGAAATTACTATATTTAAGACATGGCCGAAAAACCGATAATCACTTTTCGTATCGACGACAATTTCTATGATAAGCTCGATGCTTTCACGAAAAAGATCCTACATGAAGGGCTGGAACTTTTCAGCGAAGAATTTAAGAACATCGATGCTTTCTATCTCAAAACATTGCATGATACCTCGGATCGCAGTGATCAGACTTTCCGGCAGACTCCGAAACAGCTTTATCTGGTAGAGGCGATTTATTATCAGGTATTCGAATATATCAACCGCGATGCCTTCAATAAAACAAAGGACACCGTCCTGATCCTTCCCGACTGCATGTCCCTTATGGGAGATAAATGCGAACGAAAACAGAAACGATTGGGAAAGGTCTGCACCCGTTGCGCCCCCAACTGCTCGATCAATAAAATAATGCAGGTTGCGGACAAGTATGGTGTCGATGGGTATTTCTCCAAACGAAAACTGACCGAACAAATACAGAGAATAAAGAAAGAGAAACAGTCGCTGGCCGTGATCGGGATATCCTGCATTCTTACTCTGGCCTCCGGGATGCGTTCTGCCAAAGAAGCCGGGGTTCCGTCGCGGGGTGTCTATCTCAATTTCACCGGGTGCGAACACTGGGCCGACAAACCGTTTACAACCGAGACAATGATTGACAGAGTGGAAGCCATTCTGGAGGAAAAGTATGGATTACCCCATTCGGCATCTTGACAGCTCCGATTATGATGCCATAATCTCACTCTGGTCTCGTGCCGGACTGAAATACCGCCCCAAAGGGCGGGATTCGCGCGAGGCGATGGAGTCCGAATTCGCACGCGCCGAGACCTGTTTTTTCGGGATGTTTGACGGCGATACCATGATTGGTGTCATCGTCGGGACGTCGGACGGCCGCAAAGGCTGGATCAACCGTCTGGCAGTCGACCCGGAATACCGCGGGCATGGCCTGGCGGCACATTTAATCAGAGCGGCCGAGGAATTCCTACACGGATTGGGCACCAGGGTCATCTCCGCCCTTATCGAAGACTGGAATACACCGTCGCTGTCGGCCTTTGAGAAGGCCGGCTATGAATTTTATGAAGATATTATCTACGGTTCCAAACGCTCATCTGAAGATGATTGATTCTAAATGGGAAATATCTCGCGGAGCTTTTCATTCCCCGTATAAAAAAGCGGCGTTAAAAAAAACGCCGCTTATAAAATATATTTCAATTAAATTAGATTATCTTTTCAACCATACGCTTGAAATCGTCATAAGTTCGCCACCCGGTAAAGGTCTCATTGAGGATATTACCGTTATTGTCGATGAACACAGTGTACGGTACACCGGAACCGATACCAAGTGCCTTGGCATTGTTGGCATCAGCCATCCACATCACCCAGTCATAACCGAACTGTGAAGTATATGCTTTGACCTGCTCGGGAGTGCTTCTTACCGCCAGGCCGATAATTTCAAGACCGCGGTCCCGATATTCATCATAAATGCGTTTGATATCCGGCATCTCTCTTTTGCAGGGAGGACACCATGTCCCCCAGAAATTAATTATCAGGGGCTTTTGCCCGACATATTCTCCAAACGAATGGGTATTACCATCGATATCCATGACACTGAGTGAAGTAAGATTCGTTTTATTCGAACCGCCGCCGCCCTTTTCGGATGATGATGAACACGAAACAAGCAACACTGCCATTAACGCGAAACCCAGGACAATTATAAAATCTTTTTTCATCGGTCCTCCTGCTTATCCTTTGGAAAAGGCTTTACGCCCGCCGTTTTGCATATATTCTTTGAATTCCATTTTATCATACAATGACTCTTTCATGAAATAGAGCAAATCAAGGAAATTACCGGCCTCCTGATAACCGCTTATATAGCCGAGTTTTTCGCCCTCGGGTTTAAGGAGCCAATAGGTGGGGTATCCCCGGACGCGATATTCGGCGCGGCTGAGATCGCGCTCTGTAATCTTGTAGCCGTCTATATTGAGTTCTTTTTGGGAGTCGCCGTCCACCTTGATAGAAATAAATGATTCATCGAGCATCTTGATAACCTCGGGCTCCTTGAAGGTCGTCCGGTTCATCTTTTTGCAGTAACCGCACCAGGGTGTGGTGAAATTGATCAGAATATGCTTCCCGCTCTCTTTGGCCATCTTCAATCCTTCATCGTATTTAACCCAGTTGATTTCTGTTGCTTCTTCGGACTTTTTGTTACCCTCAGCAGAATCTTTTTTGCTGCTATCACTCGCCGCAACAATCGGAAAAACAAGAGCAAAAACCAGCAACAAGCTAAGAAGCCTTTTCATTACAAACCACCTTATCTTGACGATTTCTTATCGACTTTTACAATATAAAACATATTAAAGATTAGAAAAGTTTCTTTTTTATTTATTCGGCGGTTGCAGGTAAACTGATGAGTCCCCGAGGATTTCTTTGAGTTTTAGCAGTAATTTCTGATTCGGGGCGACCGCAAATCGCTTCGAACGGATAAAATATTCATCGCCGTTGCGCCGGGCGGCAAAAATTACCGGGGTTTTCCCCTGGTTTTTACCCAGCACATTTTCCACCGCCACCAGCTTTCTTTCCGGAGTCTCCTCGTCCAATTTAATAACAAGCTGGCAGTCAAATCTTTCGGATAACGAATCAAGCGGGTACAGATCGTTGACAATGACTTTCGGCGCTTCTCCCTCGCGGGTCGATACACGACCCTGCATCATGACAATATTATCCTCAAAAATATGATCCTTCCCCTTTTCATAGCAATCGGAGAAGATTATCATCTCGGTCGTCCCTTTGAAATCCTCCAGCGTGACAAAAGCCATACGGTTGCCGCGCTTATCGTTCATCAATTTGATATTCGAAATGATCCCGCCCTGCCGCACTTCACGGCCGTCCTTGACATTGGCCAGGCTGATTGTATCGACCGTCCCGAAAGCGACCAGTTCGGACCGGAACCGGTCAAGGGGGTGCCCGGAGACATAAAAACCGAGCATTTCCTTTTCCGCCGCCAGTCTTTTCGAAACCGACCAGTCGGCGACTTCCGGCAGATCCGGTTCTTTCCTGGTGATGATCCCCCCTGATTCGGCAAAGAGATCGGCGGTGCTCGAGGCCGTTTGCACTTTCTGTCCGAATTCCAGCATGGCCTCAACTGCGGCGGTCTTTTGAGCTCTGTTACCCGGGATCGAATCAAGGGCGCCGGCGGCGATCAGAGATTCCAGCGTCCGGCGGTTTAGATTTTTCAAATTAACCCGGCTGACCAGATCGGCAAAACTCTCGAAACGCCCGTCTTTATTCCTCGCCTCGACAATTCCCTCGACCGCCCCTTCACCCACATTTTTGACCGCCAGTAAACCAAACCTGATTTTCTTGTCCTTGACGCTGAATCCCTTTTCCGATTCGTTGATATCGGGCGGCAGGACGGTGATATTCATCATGCGGCATTCTTCCATCAGGATATATATGCGATCCGAGGAATCCATTTCTGAAGTCATGTTGGCGGCCATAAACTCGAGAGGGTAATGAGCTTTCAGGTAGGCGCATTGGTATGCAACATAGGCATAACCGGTGGCGTGTGCCTTGTTGAAACCGTAGCGGGCAAAGGTCTCAATTTGATCAAAAACCTCGGCGGCTATTTTGGGGTCTATTTTTTGCTTATCACACCCATCCAGAAATTCCTTTTTCTGCACCGCCATAAGCTCAGCCACTTTTTTCCCCATCGCCTTGCGCAGAATATCGGCCTTACCCATACTGTATCCAGCCAGGGCATTGGCGATCTGCAGAACCTGTTCCTGAAAAACAATGACGCCGTATGTCTCATTCAGTATTTTTTCAAGCTTGGGATGAAGAAACTTCACTTTCTGGCGGCCGTGCTTACGGTTTATATAGACATCGATCATGCCCGAGTCGAGCGGCCCCGGACGATAGAGCGCATTCATGACAGCCAGATCGGTCAGATTTTCCGGCTTCAGCTTGCGCATATAGTCTCGCATACGGGGTGATTCAAACTGAAAAATGCCGATAGTAGCGCCGCGTGTAAAAAGTTTATATACTTTTTTATCATTCAGGTCGATTGAATCGATATCGATTTTTTTGCCGAAATTTTCTTCGACCATTCTCAGGCAGTCCTGGATCACGGTCAGAGTCCTGAGTCCGAGAAAGTCCATCTTCAAAAGACCGATTTCTTCGGTCATCTTCATGTCGAACTGTGTTGTTATTTCTCCCTTGGACCCTTTGAACAGGGGAATATATTTGGTCAGGTGATCCGGCGCGATGACCACCCCGGCGGCATGAGTCGAGGCGTGTCGCGCCAGCCCTTCCAGTGTTTTTGACAGGTCGATAAGTTTTTTAACCTTCGCGTCTTTTTCATAAAGCTGTTTCAGGTCGGGGTTTTTGACCAGGGCTTGTTCCAGAGTCATTTGGGCCGCTAAAGGCACCATTTTGGCGATCTTATCCACTTCCGAATACGGCATCCCCAATACCCGGCCGACATCCCGGAGAACCCCGCGAGCGGCCATGGTGCCGAATGTTATAATCTGGCAGACATTTTCCTTTTTGTACTTTTTGACAACATAGTCGATAATTTTATCGCGCCCGCGGTCGGCAAAATCAATATCTATATCGGGCATCGAAATCCGCTCCGGGTTAAGAAAACGTTCGAACAGAAGCGAATACTTGATCGGATCGATATTTGTAATACCCATGCAGTACGACACCAGTGATCCCGCGGCCGATCCACGCCCCGGCCCGACCGGGACATCGACCGTACGGGCATAGTCGATAAAATCTTTGACAATCAGGAAGTACCCCGCATAACCCATCTGCTTGATAACGTCAAGCTCGTAATCAAGCCGTTTTCTTATTTCCTCGGTAACTTTTTTATAACGTTCGTTCAGACCCTTTTCGGCAAGGAAACGGACATATTCATCGGCATCCTTATGCGGTTCCGGGATCGGGAAATGCGGCAGGTGCATGTGTCCCATTTCTATCTCGAGATTGCACGCTTCTGCGATCTTGATCGTATTTTCGATCGCTTCGGGGAATTCGGCAAACAGCTCCGTCATTTCTTCAGCCGATTTGAAATAAATCTGGTCGGTGCTGTAACGCATCCGGTCCTGATCGGAGACCAGTTTACCGGTCTGGATGCACAGCAGGGCATCATGCGCCTCCCAGTCCTCCCGATGCAAATAGTGACAGTCATTGGTGGCTACCAGTGGTATCCCGGTCTGGCGATGAATGGTATGGATCATGGGAATCAGCATTTGTTCTTTGTCGATGCCATGATTCTGCATCTCGAGATAAAAATTTCCCTCGCCGAATATTTCCTGAAGTCCAACGGCCGCCTGAACTGCCCCATCGACATTGCCGTGCAGCAGGTTCCAGCTGACCTCTCCTTTCAAACAGGCGCTGAGGGCGATCAGCCCTTCGGCACACTCGCGCAGTATCTCCTTATCTATTCGAGGGCGGTGATAGAAACCTTCGAGGAATCCCGCCGATGACAATTTTATCAGGTTTTGATAACCGGTTCTGTTTTTGGCCAGAAGAACCAGGTGAAAACCGCCATCAGGAAATTTGCCGGACGGCCGTTTGTCGAATCGGGAACCAGCGGCGACATAAGACTCGGTCCCGATAATTGGCTTGATCCCGGCCCGGGTGGCTTTTTTGTAGAACTCAGCCGCGGCAAACAGGTTGCCGTGATCGGTGATAGCCAGGGCCGGCATTTTATATTGTTTGGCCAGCTCGATCAGCGGATCGAGCTTGCAGGCCCCGTCCAGAAGCGAGTATTGACTATGGGTATGTAAATGAACGTAATTGGCGAATTTCATTTTTCAAACATCGATAGTTAAATTTTCTCGTCGTACATGTTGACAGTTTATTTTAACAAATTTTACGGTGGTATAAAACCCAAAAGTTGCCTGCGTCCGGTATTTTTTTGCCCGCCGCTCTCACTATATTGTATTGCATGGAGTTATGTCTGCAGGGTCACTTTATATCGACCCGGTAATGCCGTCATGAATAAAGAGACCGCCAAGATATAAAAGAAACAGGGCGCAAACGGCGATCAGAATCCTGTAGCCGGTCCCGACTATCAACTTTCGCCCTTTCCAGATAAGAAAACTGACCAGGCTGTACCAGACCAGATCGGAAAGAATATGACCGATATAAAATACGGGCGGCCCGACTGTTCCATGCCGAAGTGATTGCACCAGAAATGCCGACCCGGTCGTGGCCCACCAGATAAACCAGTATGGATTTGATAACGATGTGAGGATGCCATCGAGAACCAGCCGCCATGATGACTTCGCGGCACGCTCCTCTTTTTCGGTTTCTATTCCGACACTCTTAAGACCACGGAACATGTTGATCGCCATCAGAATCAGCATCGAGCCGCCGACAATCCCGATAGCATCACTGATAATCCTATTTTCTGCCAGGGCCGCCAGCCCCAGCGACAGCAGTATAACCACCGCCAGTTCGGCAATGGCATGCCCCAGCACGATAATCGGGCCGGTGATCATTCCTTTTCGAGGTGTTTCGGCAATATCGACCGCCAGTAATGGTCCGGGCATCAAAGCCCCCGAAAAACCGACTATAAATGCCGACAAAAAAAGCGACCAGAGCTCCATAAGCCGTCCTTACTTCTATCTCTCCAGAATATCGAAATTCTGATTAAATTTAACAGATTTTACTGCCAATCCGTTCCCGGCCTGATAAAGAAAATGATTCTCTCCACTCTTAATCCAATATACAATAGTGTCAACCGATCCGTCGCTCATTTCAAACATGACGGGATACGGCGTTTCGAACCGGTCGCCGATTTCATTGACAGTTATAAATAATTCGTAAGAATCATCCCGGCCTTTTTTGGTTTTCTTTTTTATTCTGGGAATACGCCAATCATAAAGCCACTGGTCAAAAAACACCTCGGTCCTTTCCCCCAGATACGGCTTCGCGATATCTATAAAATCGGCTGTCGAAGCCTTACCGCCCGCATAACAGTCGGCGTAACCGGCCAACATCTCAATAAAGGCATTTTTGTTGGTTTCCTCGAGTTCCATTTCAAAACGAAGCATATGCAACAGGCAGGCCGCTTTATAATATATAATTGTCTCGAAATCGCCCGGTGAGAGTTCCGAGGAAAGCCGGTTGCCAAGAAATATCGCCCCGGCTTTGTATCCAACCGATTTTTTGCCGTGCATCCGGCCGCTTTGAACGATCCTTTTCCGCCATTCTTTCAAAATTTTGCGAAAGGTCGATTCGTCGTCCCGCCCCAATTGCACATAAAGGGCGGAGGAATACTCCGCCAGCCCCTCGGACAGCCATATATCATGGTACCCGGCGGGATTGACCAGATGTCCCCACCATTGGTGAGCCACCTCGTGCGCCCGGAATTTGTCATCCAAACCCTTTTCCGATCGCTGGAAGGTCACCTCAGACAGATGCACCACTCCGGCCGATCCCTGGCCGAAACCGACCGCCATAGCCGCGACATCGAGATGATCGAATGGATACGGTCCGAAATTATCATTATAAAATCTGAATGCCCCGGAGATATCCTCGGTCACCCTGTTCAGCGCCGGACTGCCGAATATCGGCGACCCGGCAACGCCGTTATAATATTCGATATTTATCGGGACCGGTATATCATCGATCTCGACAGTTTCGAACTTCCCGTAATTGAAAGTTATATAGGCCACCGGACGCGGAGTTTTGTAGGTCATCACCTGTCTGCCGTCAATGGTGGTATCCTGCACTTTATCCCCTACGCATATAAAATCATAACCTTTATCGATAGAAAATCGCACCGTGTAATCTGAGAGCTGACGAAAACCGGCGGCCGGATACCAGTGGATAAGATCACTCTGGACAACCCCATGTTGCATATAATGACGAAACAGGTTGGTCCGATACTGTACCGAAATTTTGATCCTGTCGCCACGATGATAGAAACGATTCAGTTCCAGCATCAATTCCGGCCGGTCCTTGTTTTTTATGAAATCGACAGCATCGTCCCAAACCGTGTCGACCTTGTATTCCCTCGGAAGTATGAAGACAAGATGCTTCAGGCTGTCACATTCAACACGGGAAAAAATGGTGCAGGTGATTTTCGATTTGGCCGTGGTCGATATATCGACATCTATATTATACTCATAATTATCAAACCCAACAGGGAATTCGGCACCGGGCAATTTAAGACTGTCCGCGGTTGATGATACCAACTGGGGAACCTTGAAATTCGAGGTGTACTTATAAAGAGTTACCTGTTCCTCCGAATATGGATCATAAGAATAGACGGTATGCTGATAATCATCTTTCAGGATATCCAGCCAGATATATTCACGCCTGTTATCTACTGCCGCCCGGTACAAATGAAATCCAAGATTGTAATTAAATTCTTTATCCGGAAGCGACCGCATTTTTTTCAGAAGAGTCTTGACCCGATATGAGGGACCCACATCCGCTCCTTCTTTCGGAATCGACTGAATAAAATCCGAATTCCAGGGGAAAGCAATATAGACCCGATCAAAATCGACAACGACCGAATCACTGCGGTAAAATCTTTCGATTTGCTGTTTTTCAATCGGATCAGGATGCTCATAAATAAACCGCCCTTCCCCCAGGAAAAAGGCGGTCGTCGGCTTATCATTGAAATACCCGGTAAGATACAATTTCCCCTGCAAAAGATTCAGAATCGCGTGGGGAAAACCAAAGCTCAAATTATCGACATCGATTTCCCTGGCCCTGTCAATCGGGAGATTATTCAATGAATCAATAACGGCGCCAAAATCACCTCCATGTGACAAAGGAAATAATATCAGCCCGATTAAAAAAGCCGCCCCGGTGATTTTGAACAATTTTTCTTTCAATTCATGCCTGAACTTAAATGCCGGTAAGGAAGGGCAGGCCGGATGACCTGCCCTTTTTATCAAGTAATTGCGTACTACTCACCTTTGAAATCAGCTTTTCGTTTTTCGAGAAAGGCCGTCATGCCCTCTTTGGCATCGGCGGTGTCGATGGTTGCACCAAAAGTGACTTTCTCCAGATCGCATCCTGAGACAAGATCGGTATCAAGCCCTCGATTGATGCAATCCTTGGCTGCCGAAACAGCCAGAGGCGCTTTGGAGGAGATCAATCTGGCGAGGTCTTTGGCTTTATCCATCAACTCATCGGCCGGATAAACCTCATCGGCCAGACCGATACGGTGTGCTTCGGCGCCGTCTATCATTTCGGCGGAAAGGATCAATTGCTTGGCCTTGCCGCGCCCGACAAGTCTGGCCAAGCGCTGAGTTCCGCCGTATCCCGGGATAATTCCCAGATTGACCTCCGGTTGACCGAATTTGGCCCGTTCTGAGACCAGTCGGATATCGCAGGCCAGGGCCAGCTCGCACCCGCCGCCAAGAGCGAAACCATTTACTGCCGCAATCACCGGGCGGTGGAAAGTCTCGATGGTAAACATCAGATGCTGGCCGACCTTCATAGAATTTTCACCCGCTTCTGAATTGCATTTGACCAGCTCGCTGATATCCGCACCGGCCACGAATGCTTTGCCTGCCCCGGTAATGATAACACAACCGATTCCCTTGTCGGCGGCGGCATTATCGAAAAAGTCCTGCATCTCGGCGACAGTCTCGGCATTGAGAGCGTTCAGCGCTTTTTCGCGGTTGATGGTAATGATGATAATATTCTCTTCTCTTTCAATGATGATATTTTTATAATCCATTCTCCTCACTCCACAATTTATTTGTTATAATCGTAAAAACCGCGTTTAGATTTCTTCCCGAGATACCCGGCATTGACCATGCGCCGCAAAAGCGGCGGTGCCGCATAGTGACTGTCCTTGAATTCTTCAAACATGATATCGGCGATATAAAGAATCGTATCCAGACCGATAAAATCGGTCAGCGTCAGCGGACCCATCGGGTGACCGCAACCAAGCTGCATACCGCTGTCGATATCATCTCGGGTGGCAAGACCGTTTTCATATTGCCTGATGGCATCAAGCAGGTAAGGCACCAGTAATACATTGACAATAAATCCCGGCGTGTCCTTGGCCATAACAACCCTTTTCCCGACCGATTCGGCAAATTCTTTGGCGGTACTGATCGTCTCCTCCGACGAATCCAGTGTCCGAACCAATTCGACCAGTTTCATTATCGGTACCGGATTGAAGAAATGCAGACCGATGAACTGGTGGCGGCGGTTGGTCACGGCTGCAAGATCGCCGATCGGCAATGATGACGTATTACTGGCGAAAATGGTCTCCGGCTTGCAGACCTTGTCCAGCTCCTGAAAAATCTCCTTTTTAGTGGTCATATCCTCGGTGACTGCTTCGATGACAATATCGCAGTCGGCCAGGTCGGCAAGCTCGGTCGTTCCCGAGATATTACCCAGTGTTTTGTCCTTGGTAGGGCTGTCCAGTTTCCCTTTTTCGATAGCCCGGTCAAGAAGCCGGGTGATATTGCGAAGTCCTTTTTCAAACAGTTCTTCGCTCACTTCCTGACTTATCACCGGGTAACCGGCGGCCGCCGAGACCTGGGCGATCCCGGAACCCATCTGACCGCATCCCACAATACCAACTTTTTTAATCATAGATCACTCCGTTTTATAGATTTGCTCAACTTTTCACCGAATACGGAATATTTAATATAACCAATAATCAAAAATCAGGCAACCTGCAGACAATCAGGAGTAATTTGAACCGCTATAGAGTCAATGAAAATATTTATGAGGTATATACCCTTCCAGTGCAATTTGTTGTCGTTTTTAGACTTAATATCAAATATTCCTTGCATAAACTGCATATAGTATAATATGTATTCTCTACTGATTATACCGGCAATTCCTTGCCCGTAAGAAACGCATACATTTGCACCAGATCGGGAGGATAAAATGAAAGGATCGGCGAAAATCTCATTTTTATTTGTCATGGCGTTAATGCTATTTTCGTCCGTAATGGCTTCAGATGTATCAAAGGCCGTTATTTTCGATGTACCTCATGATGTCGCTGTCAGACAATTCGGCCCGGATTATAAAATTGAGCTCACCGCCCGGGACAGCCTGGAACTGGCCGCCTATCGATTTACCGGCGACACCTTGAAGATGCTCGTGGTTCTGGTCGAATGGTACGATAAACGCGCGACATATTCGATCGAAACATTCGACACGGTGATGCTCTCGCGAAATATCTATCCGACAGGCTCGGTCGCGGATTACTTTGACGAAGTATCATACGGTCAACTCGCGGTGGCGGGAGACATTTACGGTTGGCACAATATCGGATTTGCTGCCAATCCTATCGATTTTGAAGAAATCATCGAAGAGCTCGATCCTTACATAGATTATTCCCGGTATGACGGCGACGGTGACGGCAATGTCGATGCCGTTATATTTATTCATGCCGGTAACGGCCAGGAGGATTCGGGCAATCCCTATAATATCTGGTCGTACGCCATGCTTTGGCCCGAAGAAATAGCGCCCGGCCACTATGACGGCAAACGTTTTCCCCGGATGTGTACCGCTCCGGAAACGATACCCCTTCGCGATTCACCCAATCCGACAATTATAACCACGGGAAGTAGATTCAACAGGATATCGGTGGCCGCCCACGAGTTGAGCCATAATATGGGCCTGCCCGTGTATGATCATTATTCGGTGGTGGTCGAGGACGCCGGTTACAATCCCGGTCATGACGCCTAGCCGAATCCCGAGGGACATGTCACCGACAGCGCCCAATGGTGGTATCCCTACGAAACGCGAAAGGCTGCCCTGTTTTCAAATGAAGTCCCGGGGCAGGAGGAATTCGGCCCCGATGCATACCCCAACAGCGACAGTTATGAAGGATACACCGGTATCTATGTCCCGGTCGATTCGATTGTCGATGATAAATTATATGCTTATGTCAATACCGACGGTGACGGCGCCCCCTGTTTTTCCGACAACTGCATTGACCAGCCCAATCCCGAGCAGGTTGATGTCGATAATGATGGCAATGACGATTTTTGCGACAACTGCATCGAAGATTTCAATCCTGATCAGGCCAACAGCGACGGTGATTATTTTGGCGACGCCTGCGACAATTGCCCGTTGATCGACAACGAGGATAAGTCGGATATCGACGGTGAAGATGTCGGCGATCTGTGCGATAATTGTGTCAATACATATAATCCGGACCAAACCGATACCAATCAGGATAATATAAGTGATGTCTGCGAATTCATCTGCGGCGATGCCGATGACAATGGAAAAAGCAACATCCTCGATGTGACATACATCATCAGTTATCTCTATAAAGGCGGGCCGGCGCCCGACCCGATCGAAAGGGCGGACAGCGATGGCATCGGCGGAATCAATATCCTCGATATTTCACATCAGATAAGTTACCTGTATAAGGGCGGTGCAGCACCGATATGCTGAGAGCGATTTTTCAAAAGTGAAGTATGGGAGTCCCCCATTCCATTATTAAAAAAGGAAAATTATATTTATTATTGTTGTTTTTTTTATTGACACGAATAATGTAGTTCTTTAGAGTATAGAAAGATAATACCGACACCCATAACATTCTGTGATGTTGCACGGCATCATGGTCCATCAATTGAGGAGGCTGTCAATGCCAAAAGCGAAAAAGAAAGTCGCCAGGAAAAAAGTGGCGAAGAAAAAAGTCGTGAAGAAAGTACGCTGTGCCGGTAAGACCAAGGAAGGTAAAAGGTGCAAACGGATGGTCGCTCCTCCCGCGAAGTACTGCCATCTGCACTCCAGGAAAAGGAAAAAATAGGAACAATGTTAAAACGGCGGTCTTATGACCGCCGTCAGACTGATGACAAAGGGCAGTTTTTCGGGACTGTCCTTTGTTTTTATAACAATTGTGGGATTTCCTCGAGAGTTTTTTCTTAGATTACGGAGAATCGAGTTTTGG
>QNAH01000025.1 GCA_003641425.1 Candidatus Zixiibacteriota bacterium | reverse complement strand
TTCTCCGGACGCATGGCATAGTACTGGTTATATTTTTCGGACCCGGGGAGGTACTCTTCACGCGCAAAAGCGACATCGCGCTCATCGACTTTCCCGCTGATAATTCCTGTCTCGATTGGATGGCGCTGTCCCAGCGGGATAAAAAAGAAAATTACAAACAGGGCGACTGTTCCCGCGGCGTAAAGCATGACGGCCGGCGACGGCTCGAGATAATAATAGCCGCCGAACCATGTCAATCCGAACAGGATTAAAATAATCGCCGAAACTGTCGCCGCGCGCGGCTTTTGTTCTCGCAGCGAGGTGTATGCAAAAAGCGCGAAAAAGCCGCAGACAGCGGCGCCAAATGCAAAAAATATAATACGTACTATATCCATAACCCCGTTATTGACCGGTCAGAACAAACTACTATAATAAATTGCGATTGGCAATATGCGCGTTAAATATAAAAATATTAATGCCAGCCCGCCCTCAGCAGATTGGCATTAAGAAGTCATGTTTCTTGTTTTAGAAATCGGCTCCGATCGAGAAGTATGATTTCGGATGCGCGGCAATATCGGCCAGATCGGTGTTCCATGCCAGATCATAACGCAACACGAATATGCCCAGATTTGCCCTGATCCCGAAACCGAAAGCGGATTTGATATCGTTAAGCCGTGAGACACCGTCTTTCGAGGTCCCGCCCTTGAAATTGGAACCTTCCCACACCGCGCCGATATCATAGAACCAGTTTCCGGTAACGTAGCCGATTGTCAGCGGAAGCGGGAAATTCATTTTCAGATAATCGACGAACGGGTAGCGGAACTCGAAATTGGCCAGGAAGTACTTATCTCCGGAAAAATCGAAATAGTCATATCCGCGCAACGGCGTAACGATCTGAGAGAAGTACAGGTTTTCGACATCGTATACCTCGGCATCAACCGTGGTATTCCCGATTTTATTCGAGGTACCGCCGAGGAAATATCTTTTCGGAGTATCGCCCCACGAGGCGCCGCCGGAAAAACGGAAGGCCAGTGAGAACAGGCTTTTCAGGTGCCAGTAACGGCGGTAATCGAGTTCCGCGGCATAATAGGAGATATCGCTTTCGTTGAACAGGTCGATGGCGCCCTCGAGATCCAGCCGCGAACGGCGTCCGTTAAGCGGGCCGGTTATACCCCAGATGATGTTATCCTGCACCAGGCCGATTGCGGCAGTGGTGACCTTTGATGAACGATCGGGGCGGGGATCGATAGCATCGTGATATTTACGGTCTATGAAGTACTGCGAGGCGAACGCTTCGACCCTGAAAAATTTCGAAAACGGACGCGATAAATATCCCTGGAAGCCGTAAAACCGATCCGAGAACAGGAAATCATTATTGTCGAGATAATAATTTTTTGTATGAAAGGCCCCGATCCCGTAATTGGTCCGCAATTTATTGTATAAATAATAAACCTGTAAATTGGTCTGGTCGATGGTGTTCACCAGGTCGGTGACCAGATATATTTGGTGGTCGCCCAGATAATCCGAGAAGACGAACACCGACTGCCCCTGCAGGCCGAAAAATGTATCGTATGAAAAGCCGCCGTTGACATAGTCAGGCGTAAACTTCACCTTGTAATCATGCACCTTGAACTCGCCGCTGGGAAGCGTGTTTATGCTGGCGACCGAATCGAATACATTTGTTTTTTCTTTTTCCGCGCGACGGGGCGTCTCCCGTTCAAAGGAGACATCAGAGAAAAGGGTGTCGAGCGGGTCGGGCCCGGGTTTATCGGAAACAAAGATATAATCACCGTCTTCTATTCTGGTCGTATCGGTCTGTGGTTTCGGTTCCTCGGTGATCTCGCCGGTTGAATCGGTGGGGAGTTCATCGGCCTCACTACCTTCATCGATTTCCGCCGCAACCGAAGAGTCTTCTGCCGCCGCCTCGGCATGGGCGGTCAGAGCCGATTCTTCGGCATCTTCTTTTTCCTTGTGTTCTTTGACGAATTTTTCCTGCGCGTTGCCGTAAACACCTTTAACGAAATCGGTAGGTTCCAGCACGCCGTTTTCACCGACGGCCTCAATGTCTTTCAGTATATAAACGTCGAACCCGCCCTTGCTGAATGATGAAAAGGCGATCCTGTCGCCGTCGGGCGACCATGACGGATTATCAATTCCGGTCAGGGCATCGGTGATGGCAAAGGTCGAAGATCCATCCAGGAGAGTTATGTACAGGTTATCGATCCCGTTACGGTTGGATACAAAGGCTATTCGCTCGCCGTCGGGAGCGACTTCCGGACTGCGGTTCTGTCCCGGTCCGCATAAAATCGGTTTTATCTCGTCGGTTTCAAGATCGGCCATAAACAGGCTGTAGTTGGCATATTCGAATTTGCTGTAAATCGTCCACCAATCGAGCGAATCTTCGGGAGTGTATTCCGGATTATTGAGAATGAAGTCGTTATCCGGGTGCGGCCGATTGGAACTGAATGCGATTCGTCTTGAATCGGGAAACCATGACGGCTCGACATCATCGAAGATGTCGTTTTTCAGATGATGGGTGAGATCATTTTCTATATCATATACGATAACATCACGTTTACGCCCATCAAGCGCCGAAAACAATATTTTTTTGCCGTCGGGCGACCAGACCGGTTCAAGGATGCTGTTAAAATCAAATTTCTTACGTTTATATATTTTTTTATTACGAACAGTCAGGAAATAGAGCGCATCTTGCCCCTTGCTCTTGACCACAAAGGCGATTTTTTCGCCGTCGGGGGAGAAGGTTATCCCGGATAAATACGAATGAAGCGATTCCAGATCACCGCTTCGTTCGGCTTTTACCAGGCGATCGATGACTTTTCCATCGACGGCCGAGACCAGATAAACCTCGATATAATCGGAGCGGTCGGAAAATATGGCCAATCGATCGCCTTTGGGCGAAAAGATTGGATTACCGTTGAATCCCGAACCGTCTTTGGTATGGTCGGTCAGGGCCTTGCCGATCTCACCCGGTTCTTTTCTTCTGGCTATCTCGGGCCAGTAGCGCCGTTTCATCTCTTTCGAGAAATCTTCAAATAAACTTTTCTGATCGATTCCGACCGATGCTTTCAGCGCCTTATTGGAGGTCAGAAGAACCTTTCCTTTGGACAGGAATTCCCCCAGTTTCTGTTCCCCGTAATTTTCGACAATGTAATTTACCATTGCCTGACCCTGTTTATAAGCCAGATAACCTCCGAGATATTCGGGGGGGGTCAGGTAATTATTGATGGTGGCATCACGGACGACCATATCGGCGAAATAATCCCAGCCGTAACGTGACGAATACTCAGCATAACCTTCAGCAAACCAAAGCGGCAGATCAAACAGCCGCTGGCGCGACAGGAGAGATGAAAACATATTGCCGAACAGCATGTCGTAAGTGACGGCATGCGTCAATTCATGATGGAGGACATGACGAAAATCTTCGGTTGATCCATTGAACGGAATAGCAATGCGGTTCTTGAATGCTTCGGTGAATCCTCCCACCCCCTCAGACAGAATCGAGGAGATGATATTGGTTTGCTGGAAATCGTTGGGTGAATTGTAAATAAAAACGGGAACGCGACGGCTGAGAGTGTAATTCAGTTGTTCGGATACGACCACATAAGCCGACTCCAGGGCGGTCGAGGCAAATTTGGCTGTTTCATACATCTGATCGGCGAAATAAATATCAAAATGACGGGTTTGAATATACTGCCATTCAAACTGTTTATACTGGACTTTATTTTTGCCGAAGTATTTATCCTGGCCGTAAACCAATCCGCCGGCCAGCAAAATCAATAAAAATATTAAGAGTGTTTTCTTAGCCATAATATCTATTCCCGTCTATTCTGTTAATATCTTATCCTTTATCAACTCACTCTTTTTATATCGGCCCCCAGTGATGAAAGTTTTTTCTCCAGCCCGGCATAACCCCGGTCTATATGATATACGCGGAGTAATTCGCTTTTGCCCGACGCGGCCAGACATGCCAGGGTCAGGCCCGCGCCGCCGCGGATTTCCGAGGCCATGACAGAAGCGCCCCTTAATTTATTGACGCCGTGGACAGTGGCTTCGTTCATTGCCACGTTAATATCGGCTCCCAGACGTCGAAGTTCCATCATATGACTGAACCTATCTTCAAAAACGGTTTCTTTTATGCGACTTGTTCCCGAAGCGGTTGTCGCCGCGGCCATTATACACGGCAATAGATCGGTCGGGTAGCCCGGAAATGGAAATGTTACCACCCTGACCGGTCTTAATTTTTTCGGACCGGTGATAGAAAGTGAAGACTTCTTTTCAGCAATTTCACAACCCATCTCATATAATTTGCGTGAGACCATAGTCAAATGCATGGGATCGAACCCGGTAATTTCTACCGAGCCGCCGGTAATTGCCGCGCCGCACATATATGTTCCGGCCACCAGCCGATCCCCGGCGACCTTGTGATTTGCGGGTTTTAGGCTTTTTACTCCCTCTACAATAATGGCCGGTGTCCCTGCCCCTTTTATTTTTGCGCCGCACGCATTAAGGAATCTGGTCACATCGATTACCTCGGGATCGCAGGCGGCATTGACAATACGGGTTGTCCCATTGGCCGTCACCGCTCCAAATAATATGTTTTCCGTGCCGGTATGCGACGGGCGGTCGAAATAAACGGTGGCTCCCTTCAATTTTTTGGATCTTGCGATAATATAGCCGGCATCCTCGGTTATTTCGGCGCCCAGAATCCGAAATCCCTGAATATGATAATCAACCGGCCTCGGTCCCAGTGTACACCCTCCCGGCAGTGAAACGCGTGCCTCGCCGAGACGAGCCAGCAGAGGTCCCAGCACTAAAAATGATGCCCGCATCTGCCGCATCAAGTCATAAGGCGCGATATTATTGTTGATTCCAGAGCAATCGATCTGCATGCGCATCTTAACGGGATCATAGTCGATGACGGCACCGATATATTCCAGCACCTTTTTTATGGTATAAATGTCTCTCAGTGGAGGAACGTTGCTGAGAACGGAAGTTCCCTTTTTAAGCAGAATTGTCGATGCAATGATAGGCAGGGCGGCGTTTTTTGATCCTTCTACCTTTATCCGCCCGTTCAGCTTTTTCCCGCCTTTTATAACAAATTTATCCATTCTATATCCTTATAATGTCAGGTTTTTGACTTCGTTCCCGTTATATTATGCTATTATCAAGGATATGTATTAATATACCATGCCGCAACATAAATGTCCTCAAAACGGGAAGAACCCGGGCCGTTCATTAGAACCGCCCGGGTCGTAGAGGAAGAAAGGCATAGGTCATTTAATTTTCTGAATTTTGATCGGCTGCTTCCGCCGAGACCACCGCAATCGCTAATACTGTCTGGACCCAGATTTCCTGTTCTTCCGGCATCTGCCTGTCTCCTCCGGGTCCGCCCATACGGCCGCCACCGGGCATTCCGCCACCACCCCCGGGCATACCCCCGCTGCCACGGGGAGGCCCGCCAATTTTTCCGCCCATCTCTTTCATAGCATCCTGATCCATACCTCCCCATTGTGATCCGATACATATTTTCGAGCCGGGTTCGGCAATAAGCTTGAATATATCATTACCGTCGGACGTAAAGGGGATTCGGAACTCATAGGTGAAAATATCATTGGCCGGCGCGGTGCCGACAGCCGGGGCATCGGCCCCGGCGGTATCAACCGTCAGCTCCCTATCGTTGTATTCATCCAGGATAACAAACGCCGCTCCCGGCGGTTCGGCTTTATAGTCCATTCCCGCCATGCGGTCGAAAGGCGTCCCCTCAGGTCTGTCATCCCGCATATTTTCCGGCATTTCCGGGCCGCCGCGGAATCGAATACCCCAATCCTTATTCTTTTTACCCTCTCCGTTGAGCCACAGGGTCAGGCCGCTCAGGTGAATCATCCGTGCCCACTGCTTGTTCCTGAACGAAAAGAAAATATAAAGATTATCATTATCATTGCTAAGCCCAAGAACGACATCTTCGTCTTCGAAATAACTGAAAGGCAGGTTTTCCCAGGCTGTGCGCTGGCCATCGATCAGCATCTTGTTACTGCACCAGCCGCATTCCACTTCCTGCGATTTGCACCCGGCCGTAAATTGCACCATAAGCGCAACCAGCACAACCGGATAAATGAACCTCAAAATCGATTTTGCACCTCTCATCCAATATCCTTTTCAATCATTAATTTACCCTTTTGACAACCGCCACGGGGAATAGACTAATTCCGTTACAAAAAAGATTATTCTCTTCCGGATATTTGATGATTTCGATTCCACCATGCCATCGGAGAAAAAAGGCGACTAAATCCACGGTTATCGAATTATCTCCGAACCGCAATTTTCTGTCCTTAAGTGTAATAATCAACCTATGTTATGAATAATATTGACACATGCCAATTCACATTTTATTTTAAGATGATAATCTGCTTGAGCAAATGCAGTCGGTTATTTAAGGATAGATAACAATAAAACAGGGCCGGTTTTTCCTGACTGCTTTTATTTTTTCAGGGAGTCTGACTGTTTTGGCCATTCCGAAAATCCACGATATTTATAAAGACAATATCCTTCTTCTCAATATTTCCAACTTACCCCGATTCATTTTTTGAATGAATCGGCCGGGTGCCGGCGTCATGAGGGATAGGATTTCATCCCGGCCGTACTGCAACAACTTCAACCACAGATGCAACAAACAAGGAAGTGAGATCTGTTGAAGAAATTCAAAGCTTTGATTCTGCTGATTGCCTTTTTGGCGATTTTCGTGGGCGGCTTTACGGCTATGACCGCTCCCAGGGCTGAAGCAGTAAAGTGCTGCTGGGTGATGGCCTATACCAATCACCCGCCGCTAATCTGCTGGGAGGAATGCCGTCCCTGTCCTTCATTCCCATAAACCAGTATAATATGCCTTAATTGGCATGATATACAGGTTTTCGTGTGATTAGTGCACGACACGCCGGGCCTTGGGTCCGGCGTTAATATTTTACAGTGATTTTATTATCAGGGAACCAGGGGTTGCGGATTGGCGCCGGTGTAATCGGAATAGTAAAAACTGCCGCTCGAACCGGTAAATATCAATCGACCGTCTTCCAGGTATAATGATTTTGAGTATTGCGAATTGGCAATCAGAAGAGGAGAATCTCCTCCCAGTTGAGCCGTGTAAATCTCTCTTCTCGAGCCCGCGGATACATCATAGGCCAGTTGATTATAGGTCCTTGTAAGTGTCGGCCAGCTCGGGCGGGCCGATGTATTCAGGGCTAATAGAGTGTCAGGATCGACGACGAAGATATTATTCATGACGGCATAAAATTCGGGTGATTTCCCGGTAAAATATATAAATACATCTTCCGAGATTACTCGCGGATCCCAGCCGGTCACCGGCAGGGGCGAAACCTCACCCGAATCACTTATAAGAAACAACGAATCGGTCCGGTAACCGAGGAGAATACTGTCCCTGATATAGCTGATCGAAATGAAACTCTCGGAGAGCGACGATGTCCGGCGTGAAAGATCAATCAGGCTGAAATAATTCACGCGCCCGGAATCAAGAAAGGCAATCATGCTGTTATTGAAGCCGGCTGTCGGGGAATGATATCCTGTACCGTGCACTAGTTTTCGGCGGATAAGAGTCGATACTGAGATGCGGAAAATGCCGCTGTAATACTCATCGGTTGTATCCGAAGAAATATAGTAAATATAATTGCCGTCGGGGGAGAGAGATGGTTCCGTCTCGATGGCCGTGATAACCGGGCCGTCGTCGGGCTCCGGTCCATAATATTCATCGCCGCATGCAAAAATGACCGCAATGACCAGAAGGCATAAAAGACTATACCTCAAATTCCATCCCTTTCATAGTATCCCTGACCCGTTTGAAAAAACCGAGCGCTTCCGGTTCGACATAATCCGGATATGTCCATGGCAGGGCCCTGAATTTTCTTTTTTCATATATAAGAGTTGTTTCGGCAAAAATCCCGTCTCTTAAATAAATCCGGTGAGAATAATCTTTGGTGGATGCCAGAACCAGATTGGCGAGGGTAATGATGCCGGGATCGATATTGACCTTTCTGAAAACGAAGTCACCCACTTTTTCGCCGAATTTTTCCTCGAGCTTGTTGGTCCAGACCTTTATCTCGGCCAGCCTGTCGCGATCGACCATTTTTTCGAAAGCGAAAAATTTCCGTTTCAAATTGTCACCCATTTCTTCGCGGTAATATTTGGTGTGAAGAAAATCAATATCGTCGGTTTCGAATTCGACCCGCCCGAATTTTTTTTCGATCTCCCCGGCCGCTTCGTCCATCGCGCCGATGGAGGAATATATAATCGAAACTATCAATCGTCCGGGTAGTGGAATTTTTATTCGTCCCATCGAAAAACTCCCGTTTGAATAAAAATATGCAGTTCATCAATGAGCATCAACATTGAACTTTATTTCTTTGGGCGGCATGGCTTCAGGCAAAGGCCGCATATATACGATCCGATATTTTCAGGTCGGGCGAATTCGGAGACCTTCTTGAAACAGGCATCAAGATTGAAATCGCCGCGGTTTTCGCCAATGGCATCGGCCGGGCAGGCCTCGACACAGGCGTAACAGTCACCGCAGTCAAGCCCGCTGGGCATGTCCGTTTCCAATTCCAGGTCTGTCAAAACAGTCGCCAGCCGAACCTGCGAGCCGTATTCCTTGCTGACCAGCAGATTATTACGGCCCCACCAGCCCAGTCCGGCCTTGTACGCGATCTCTCGGTGAGACAGATGCGCCCGCATCGGTTTCCATTTCAGCATCTTCGATGCCGGAATGGGTATGGCATCAAAGCCGAGATCAATGATGTGTGATGCCAAGGCGAAGGCGATATCGTTCAGAATATGATTGATCTGCTGATAATGTGCCTTATACAGCATATTGGGGCGATCGATAATCGTATTCAGGACCGCGCATGAGACCGGCACCCCAATAGAGATGGCCGTGTTCAGTTTTTCCGATGCTACCTTGATTTCGAAGTGAAAGGTGTCGCGAAGATTATGGATTCGGCAGACACCGAACAGCCGTCCGCCGCGGGCTTCGGCAAGCACACGTAACTCATTTTTTATCTTATCATTATCCATAAGGTGATTATACAAAATTGGACGCCAAAGGCAAATAATTTGCCGATATTTTGAGGTTGCAAAAATTTGGATAAAGAGATATATTAAAAATTCTGTATTTCGATGGAGGATGCAAGATATGAAATATAAGCCGGTTAAAGCAGCCAGAGGGACCAAGCTGACCTGTAAGGGCTGGCCTCAGGAGGCTGCCTTCAGGATGATTAATAACAACCTCGACCCTGAAGTGGCCGAAAAACCAAAAGAATTAATAGTTTACGGCGGTTCGGGCAAGGCTGCGCGGAATTGGGATTGCTACCACGCCATTGTCAAGTCTTTAAAATCGCTCAATGACGACGAAACCCTTCTGGTCCAGTCCGGTAAACCGGTAGGAATCTTCAGAACCCATGATTATGCCCCGCGCGTGTTGATCGCCAACAGTAATATTGTACCAAAATGGGCCACCTGGGAAAAATTCCGCCAGTATGATAAACTGGGATTGATCATGTTCGGGCAGATGACAGCCGGCAGCTGGATTTATATCGGAACCCAGGGAATCCTGCAGGGAACTTATGAGACCTTTGCCGCTATCGGCGAGAAAAATTTCGGCGGCGATCTTGAAGGCCGCTGGATCCTTACCGGCGGTATGGGTGGTATGAGCGGAGCTCAGCCTATGGCCGGGACCATGGCCGGCGCCTCCATCTTATGTATCGAAGTCGATGAAGCCCGGATCAATCGCCGGGTCAAGATGGGTTATTGTGATGTCAAGGTCAAAACGCTCGATAAAGCGCTGAAACTAATAAAAGAACATACCAAAAACAAGGAACCGATCTCGATCGGTTTGGTCGGCAACTGCGCTGAAATGTTTCCCGAAATATTCCGCCGGGGGATCATTCCCGATATCGTGACCGATCAGACCTCGGCCCATGATGAACTTAACGGTTATATCCCGGAAGGTTTAACCGTCACCGAGGCCGATCGCCTGCGCAAGAAAAACCCCCGCGAATATATTGACCGTGCTTATGAGTCGATGGTGAAACATTGCGGAGCCATGGTGAAATTTTTAAGAGCCGGCTCGATTGTATTCGACTACGGCAATAACCTTCGCGGCCAGGCCGAAAAAGGCGGTTTGAAAGAAGCTTTCGAATTTCCGGGATTTGTACCGGCATATATTCGGCCGCTTTTCTGCGAGGGTAAAGGGCCGTTCCGCTGGGTCGCCCTGTCGGGTGATCCGGCCGATATTCATGTGACCGATGATGTCATATTAAAAGAATTCAAAGAAAATAAATCGCTCTGCCGCTGGATAAAAATGGCTCACGACAAGGTTCCCTTCCAGGGGCTGCCGTCACGTATTTGCTGGCTCGGCTATGGCGAACGGGCTAAATTCGGCGATATTATCAACAACCTGGTTAAGAAGGGCAAGATCGGCGCGCCCATTGTAATTGGACGGGACCATCTCGATTGCGGCTCGGTGGCCTCACCATACCGCGAAACCGAGGACATGAAAGACGGTTCCGATGCCATTGCCGATTGGCCGTTGTTAAACGGTCTTCTCAATGCCGTTTCGGGCGCCAGTTGGGTGTCGATTCATCACGGCGGGGGTGTCGGGATGGGAAACGCGATTCATGCCGGGATGGTTATTGTCGCCGACGGATCGAAGATGATGGCGGATCGCCTTAACCGGGTGTTGACCAATGATCCCGGAAGCGGCGTGGTCAGGCATGCCGATGCCGGCTACAAAGACGCCATTAAATTTGCCAGGAATCATAAGATAAAGATCCCGATGGTGAAAAAATAGTTATAGAAGGCAGACGGTAAATAATCCAGTCGTATTCTATGCATCAAAATATCGGCGTCGGCCGAATATCAAACATTTTTATATTTGCCGCTATTGTTGTATTCTTTGCAGTGCATCTGTACCGGATAACGGCCCCGCCCAACGGGTACCATAAATGGCGTGAATCGGATACGGCGGCGGTGGCCCTCAATTATGTTCAGGACGATTTATCGTTTTTCACGCCCAGGACAAACCAGATCGATGCCTCGACACCCATGGCGAAAATGGAACTGCCGGCGTACTGCTATCTAACCTCACTCGGATATAAAATATTCGGCTATAATCATCTGATCCCCCGCTTGCTGACACTGCTTTTTGGATGTATGACTATATGGCTGACTGCCCGAATAGTAACCATACTCTCCGACAGATTAACCGGAGCGTTTTCGGCGTGGGCGACGGCCTTCTCGCCGCTGTTTTTTTTCTACAGTTATAAGATCATGCCGGATATCATGATGCTCGCCCTGTTGCTCCTGTCGTTTTATTTTTTCCTGAGATTTGTAAATAGCCGCAATTATCTGTTCTGGGTGGCCTCGGCTCTACCGCTGGCGATAGCGATTTGTATCAAACCGTTCGGCCTGTTTCTCTACCTGCCCCTTATATATGTTATGCGGAAAAAAGGAATCGGCTGGAAAAGTATATCCGTCCTCATCCCGATACATATTTTGATTGCAATTATCCCCGCTGTCGCATGGATGAATCACTCCGGGTGGCTTCTTGACAGAAGCGCCCATGCGTTCGCTTTTATGCAGTACTTCATAAGTGTCGCCTTTTTCAAAAGAATCTTTCTTCAATGGCCGCCGGAGTTGTGGATCGGCTGGATTATGCTTCCGGCATTTTTGTACGGTACTTATCATCTTATAAAAAATAAAAAAGGCGGGCCGTATTTGATCTGGATCCTGGCCGTTATTGCCGTATTGGCGATAATGGCAAGATATTCCCGCGAGCATGACTATTATTCTCTCATCATGATACCGCCTCTGGCGGCAATTGCGGCGGCTGGTTTACGACAACTGTACGAAAACAGCCGGTGGCAACGTAGTCTTCTTTACTTGCTTATCGTTCTCACTCCGCTCGGGGCCTTCGCCCGTATATATTCCAGGTTCAGCGATTCCTCCGATTTTTATGCTATCCGCCAGGCCGTCGATAAGGTGATCTCCGAAAACAGCCGGGTGCTGGTCAAAGATTTTTCACGCGGTGCCATCATGCTTTATCAGTTGAATCGTAAGGGCTGGCATATCGATCCCGCCCGGGGACGCAATGATATAATCGCCAAAATCAATCGGGGAGCCGAATTTCTGATATTGGATCAGCCTTTAGAAAAGTATGATAATTCTCTGAAAGATATATTTAAAATAAATCCCGAGCGTATCGGACCGCTGTACTGTTATTCCGTTAAACGGGCTGAAATAAAATCGATGGACCAGAGGAGACCGTGATGAGCAAAATAAATTTCTCAACCCTCTGCTTTCTTATACTGATACTTATCTTTGAAATCTCGGGGTGCGGCGGCGATGATGATTATGCCAGGGGATTTGACGATCCTCCTGTGATTAATCTCGAAGAATGCATTGCATACGATTTCGAAATAGACTCGCTGGTTTATAACGAACTGCCCAATATCGGTTTCAATGCCGAGGTTCTTATGGATACGACCGCTCCTCACGATTCCGATGGGGTCATTCTCTTTGAATGGCAGGGGGGGCTTTATTATCACCCGGTAAATTTATGCCATCGGGCATTCGGTTTGATATCCGCCTATCGTGTTACCGGGGACTCGGTCTTTTATGATCTGGTGCGTAAATATGCCGATCGCCTGATGGCCGAGTCGATGGAATTCGATGGCGCGGTGTATTTTCCCTATCCGTTCGATTATCATGTCAACCAGCAGGAGGAAGGTCTCTTGACGGCGCCGTGGTTCAGCGGTATGGCCCAGGGGGAAGCGCTCATGGTTATGGTGCGGACCTTTCTGGCCACCGGCGATTCCACTTACCTTGAACATGCCCACAAAATTTTCGGATCATTTTCCAGACTGCATGGAGAGGCCGATCCGTGGACCGTCTTTATCGATTCCCGCGGATGTTACTGGATCGAGGAATATCCCGTTTGGGAGCCGAGCATGACCCTGAACGGATTTATATATGCAATTTACGGTCTTTATGATTATTACCAGTTGACAAAAAGCATCGAAGCGGAAGCGGTTCTTAAAGCGTCGCTGAGCACCATTAAGAACTATATACCGTATTTCCGTCGCCCCGGACGGCCCAGTTATTACGGTTTAAGGTTCGGTCATTATTCGGCCCGGTATCATTTGATTCATATTTCGCAAATGAAGCACCTTGAAAAAATAACAAATGATACCGGTTTCGGAGATTGGGCCGACAGCCTTTATTTGGATTATAGCGGTTGATTTTTTCTGATCTGCCGATTAGATTAAAGCGGCCTGTGGCCAATTAGTAATTAGACATGTTTGATGTTAAAACAATTTTGATATTTTGAAAGTCTATGCCACCTGCAAAAAAAGCCACCTTACTGATTAAAAATATCGGTCAGTTAATCACCATGGAAGGTCCGGCGCCGCGGCTGGGCGATCAGATGAAAGAACTCGGACTGATTGAATCCGGCGCCGTCGCTATCGCCGGAGAAGAGATACTCGCGGTAGGGAAGTCGGAAGATATCGAGGGTCATGTCGATTTGGCGGAAGGATGTCATGTCATCGATGCCGGAAAAGGTGTTGTCACGCCAGGACTGATCGATCCGCATACGCACCCGGTTTTTTCGAAAACCAGGGAAAAGGAATTCGAAATGCGGATACAGGGAAAGACCT
>QNAH01000024.1 GCA_003641425.1 Candidatus Zixiibacteriota bacterium | reverse complement strand
GGCCCAGAAGAGACATGAAATTGATAGTAAATCCAAGCGCATTCATAAAAGTAAACGTGGCAATAATCGAGGTCGGGATAGCAATACCGGAAATCAGCGTGGGGCGAATATCGGCAAGGAACAGGAAAATGACAAAAATGGCCAGCGTACCTCCGTAAATAATATTTATAATAATTTCATTAATCGATTCTTCGATGTAAACTGAATCATCGCGGACAATATTGATTTCGTACCCGGGCGGCAGCTCATCGACGATTTCATTAACAGCATCCTTAATCATATCGGCGACTTCCACGGAATTCGCGCCTGACTGCCTGGTAATCTCAAGGGTCACTGATTCTTCACCATTGACACGAGCCAGAGAACGACGCTCTTCAACGCCGTCAACGACGGTAGCAATGTCTTTCAAATAGACCGGATGGCCTTCCGGGTTGTCGATGACGATATCATCGAATTGCGATACTGAAGTCAGTTTGCCCATAGTCCGCAGCGTATATTCGACATTGGCCTCATCGATCCTGCCGCCCGGAATCTCCATATTGGCAAATTGAATGGAACTCTTGACCATATCGATCGGGATCTGATAAGATTCCATTTTGTCGATATCAAGGAAGACATTAATTTCCCGCTCGTGGCCGCCGACAAGATTTACCGAACCGACACCGGGAATAGATTCCAAACGTTCTTTAATATTGTCTTTCGTAAAAGTGGTTATATCCCGGAGAGGCCTGTCGGCCGAAATTGTCAATGAAATGATTGGTTGACTTTCCGGGTCCCAGCGGGCGATAATCGGTTCTTCGATATCATCGGGCAGATCGCCCCGAATCTGGGCGACTTTTTCCCTGACCTCCTGGGCGGCCTCTTTGCCGTCTTTTTCAAGAACAAATTCCACGATTACCAGGGAATAACCCTCTTGTGATTGGGTTTGAATATGTTTTACCCCCTCTATCGGATTGACGGCGTCTTCGATTCGTTTGCTGACCTCGGTCTCGATTTCTTCGGCCCCGGCCCCGGGATAAAAGGTCTGAACAATAACAAAGGGAAAATCGATTTTGGGAAACAAATCGATATTCATTTGCTGAAATGACGAATATCCCAGTACGATCAGGGCCAAAACCATCATCACGGTAAAAACCGGCCTGCGAATGGATACATCTGCTAATTTCAAAGCTCGATCTCCTCCCCCCGATCATTCACCAGGCGAACCAGTTTTATCGGCGACCCATCAGTGAGATAATTTTGACCAACAGTCACCAGGGTATCCCCCGGATTTAGTCCTTCTTTGATCTCAACCCTGCCGTTGAAATCCACGCCAAGATCGACCTTTTTTCTGCGGACTTTTTCCCCCGCAATTACAAAAACATAATTTCCCTCAGCCGCAGCAATAACCGAGTTGCGCGGAACAGCGATCACGTTTTCGAGCCTTTTGGCGGTGATCTCGGCCCGGCCGAACATCCCCGGTTTCAGATTATGATCGGGATTATCAATCGCAATTTCCACGGTAAACGTCCTCGTTTCGGGATCAGCGGAGCGGGCAATCTTGGCCACGCTGCCCTTTGCTTCCAGTTTGGAAGCCGACTCAACATAAACATTCACATCATTGCCGGTTTCAAAAAGATTTATTTCGGCGCTACTGACACCAAGTTTCATCCTCAGTTTATCAATCGAGGCCACCGTGGCAACAATCTTCCCGGGATAAAGATAATCCCCGATCGAAACATCAATCGAGGTCACCATCCCGGCAATAGGGGATTTAATATCCACGGTCTGGCGGGCGGCGTCGTAATTGGCTTTGGCCACCTCATACTCGGTCCTGGTGGCATCGAATTGAGTTTCTGAAACCGCACCCTCCTTGAAAAGGTATTTCATTTTTTTGTAATTCTTTTCGGCATTCTGGAAAAGCGAAAATGCCTGGATATAATTAGAGGTTGGCCCGGTACGATCGAGCCGGATCAGAATCTGATCACTTTCTACAAAGTCGCCTTCTTTGACCGGAACATCTTCGACCGCTTCTGAGATTTTGGCAGTCATAATTGCCTGCCTGGCGCCCTCAATAGTGCCGGTAAAATTGCGAGTCAACTGGAAATCGGAAGAGACTACAATTTCCCCTTTTACAGCCACCTTTTTTGTATTCTGATTTTGACTGCCTTCTTTATCGCCGCCGCATCCGACTATGAAAATGACGGCAAGCGCGGCACCTATCAAGCTGAATAGTCCAATTTTAGTCATCGATTATTGTTCCTCTCCACTCTTTATACTGGATCATAACTTGTTGCTTTTTTTAATGCCGATTTGGCCAGCCGAAAACTGTATATGGCCGCGGCCAGATTAGTCCTGGCATCTGTCAGAGCAGTCTGGGCGGACAGGACTTCCAGTTGAGTCCCGACGCCGGACTGATACCTTAAGTTGGCTATTCGCATACCCTCTTCGGCCTGGTTTATCGTTTCTTTCTGGACATCGAGCGCCCGCTTGGTCATAAGAAGATTATCATATGCCTGTTCGACTTCGAGCCGGATATCATCTTTGGTCTGCTGTTCGGCAAGCACCGCCTGGTAATAATCGGTTTTGGCCTTGCGAACCTCGCCGATCGTCCGGCCGCCGTCGAACAGAGGTATATTAAAAAGCAGCGATGCGGTCCAACTTTTTGATATTTCCCGGCTGCCAAGTTTGAAATCATCCGAGGCGCCGGTGATATCATAAGTTGTATTGAAATCGAGATTGGGCCATAACCAGTCGCCTTTGGCAATACGAACCGCTTTGTCATATCCCTTTTTCTGAAGGCTTGCCTGTTTTACTTCGGGCCTGTTTTTCAGGGCGAAGGCAACCAGGGAGTCAAGCGAGGGAATATCGGCCATGACCGTATCCTCATAATCCGAGACCAGCTTTATATCCTCTTCAAGCGCCAGCCCCAAAAAAGACTTCAACCTCTTGCGGGACAGGTTTACCCGAGACTCGGCCGCAATCAACTGCGGCTCCAGATTCATTTTCTCTACCCGGGCGCGAAGCAATTCGTATTCGGATACCATCCCCTGATCGAAATATTTTTCGACCACCTCGAGATTGTAGGAAAGCTGTTCGTAGGACGATTGCAGTACCTTCAGATTTTCTTCCGCCAGGATGGCGTCGTAAAAGTATGACTCGGCGCCGAAAATGATGCCTGATCTGACTTCTTCGACTTTTTCCTCGGAATATTTTTCGAAAATCTTCGCCACCTTAAGAGCCGAGCCCACTTTACCGCCGGCATAGAGCGGTTGAGTGAATGAAAGCGACAGTTCAAAATCGTTATCGTTGCCGATTGTAATTTTTTCATCCTCGAAAAATATGGCCGGGCTTTTGATATTACGGGTGTAACGCCCACCCAGATTTACCTGCGGTAAGGCTCCCGATCGGGCCGAAATAATCTCGCCTCTGGCCCGATCAATCTCTTTTTGCGCTGTCTGGAACTGCCGGTTATACTCAAGGGCCAATGATCTGGCCTTCTCGACGGTGATGACGGTCTCGCCAACAGCTGTGACACTCAGGCAGGAGACCAGCAAAAAAATAAGTATAATTGATAATATCTTTTTCATAATCATCCCAATATCTATCTTTTACTTTTATTCTCGTTTAGAAACGGCTTGACAACGATCATCATCGACTGGATGAATGTTTCCCGTGCGAATTTGGGTATTCCCCCCGAAATATGCAGGATCATGCCGTCAATGGAGGTATGCAAAACGGTGAATAGCATTTCGGCATCCTTTTTTTTCATGTCGGCGACATCCATCAGATAATGAACGACTTCGTTTTGAAGGGCATCATGCTGTTCCTTCATATAATTCCTGACCACCGGAATGCTGGCCGCCTGTTGCCAGAAAACCGGGGTTATGTACCGGAATTTTTCATGAACATCAAGGAGGGCCCTTATTGATTTTTCAATGGAGATTAGCGGATCTTTTTCCGAGCGTATTATTCCCATAATGACATCCATATGATCTTTATGATGTTCCTTAATGACGGCAAGGAAAATATCTTCTTTGCTTTTGAAATGGAAATAGAGCGACCCTTTGGTCAATTTGGCGGCACGGGCTATATCTTCGGTTGTGGCCCGCGTATACCCCTTGCGACCGAAAATTCTGGCGGCCGCTTTAAGAAGCTGGGATCGCCTTTTTTCGGCAGGCATTTTACGACTTTGTCTCATAAAATAATCCTTCTTTTATATACTGACCGGTAGGTATAATTATACCTACCGGTCAGTATATATATAGAGATGATTACGGCAATGTCAAGGAATTGTTTCAAGAAATATGATATATTTTTGGTAAAATGTGCGGCTATAACGGGAATCTGCCGCGGCAACGGTTACAAAAAGGTCAAATCCACTTTTTCCTTTTAAAGAAGAGAATCATGACAAGAGTAATAATAGCTATTATTACCCAGAAGGCAAGGTAACCGTATTTCCAGTTATATTCCGGCATATACTTAAAATTCATCCCCCACAACCCGACCAGAAAAGTGGGCGGCATCAGAATGACAGTGAAGATGGTCAAAATTTTGATGATTTGATTGGTTTTGGTGGATACGTTGGAAAAGTAAACATCCAGCGCGGATATAAGTGTATCTCGATGAGATTCCGACAATTCGATTATTCGAGTCAGGTGATCGTGAATATCGCGGAAATAAACGGCCGCCCGTTCCGAAACCAACGGGAACTGTCCCCGGCTGATCTGGCGAAGCATTTCCCGCTGAGGTAGAACGATTCGTTTCAGGTCGTAAATATCGCGCCGGAGAGTGAATATATTCTTGACGGTCTCCTCATCCGGCTCTCCCAGAACATCCTCTTCAATGGCATCGACTTCTTTTTCGAAGTATTCCAGGATACTGTTGTAATTATCCACCATAACATCAAGCAGGTTATGAAACAGGAACTCGGCCCCCCGGGACATAAGCCGATCATCCCTGAGAGCGCGGTTATGTAGATAATTAAATATGCGATGGTGTTCGTCGCGAACGCTCACAACCGCATTTTTGGTCAGAAATAGATGGACCTCCTGGAGTTTGATGCCTTCTTCGCGGGTAATCTTTTCGGTCAACGAGAATTCGGCGTAAAGATAATTTTTATAATCATCAATTTTGGATCGCGAAAGTTCGGAGATGACATCTTCTTCCTCGATAACATCCTCGATGGCCAGCGGATGAAAATGGAAATCATGAGTCAGGATGAATGATTCCTGATCGGTCGGATCGACCATATCCACCCAGAGAACAGCCTCGGGATTGGCGAACAGGGTATCAAAATCTGCGATTCCCTCGATTTTTTCGACCGGCTGTCCCGGTTTCCATAAAAGCGATCTGATCATAATCTATCCTTACCCGGCTCGGCAACCATTTCTTCGCCGACCTCTTCCATAACTTCTTCTTTCTCGCCTTCTTCTTTAATCTCTTTAAGAGTCATACGTTGCGTACGGAAGAAAAAGATACCCATAACGAAAATCGGTATTAAATCCAGAATGTGCAATGCGAGGGCATACAGGACGGCATCGGCCTTGGCGATTTTGAAGGCCAGGAGCGGCGCCACCACGGCCCATTCGAATGTCCCGGCATTTCCGGGGGTAATCGGGACCATCAGGGCGATTGTATTTATCACCATAATCATTATGGCAGTTGCAAACGGTAATTCGAAGCCAAACGATTTGAAAAGGAAATAGACTACGAGAATATGTGCCAGCCATGAAGCAAAGGAGTAAAGCAGGGTGCGGGAGAAATATTGTGTCGATCTGAGAAGGTCGATACCACGATAAAATGAGCGGGCGAATTTTCGGAGGGTGATATAAAAGCCGGGCCATCTGTCACGCAATGATTTTCGGCTGAGTCCGCCGAGTTGATCCTTGAAATGAAGTATCAAATACAGTATAGCAAAAACACCGACCGTCACAATCGCGATTATATAGCTCACAGAACGATATTGCGCTGGAAAGACAAAGGCCATGGACAGCATAAATATCAGGGCGAGCAGGCTTATGGCATCGAAAAGTACTTCCAGCAGGATGGTGGAAAAAACATATGTTTTGGTCAATCCGGCCTTTTTTGAAAACAGAAGCAGGCGTCCGACCTGCCCGGTCAGCGCCGGCATGACAATATTGATAACCTGTCCGGCCGAATACAGCGGGATCACCGGTAAAATACGCAGCTTTTTGGTTTTTTCGACGATGGTTTTCCAGCGGACGGCTTTGAATATGATGAGGATAAATTCCATCAGCAGGGCCGGGATCAGGTAATAGAAATTGGCACGATGGCTCAATTCGTTGATATCGGACAGACTGATATCTTTAAAACAGAATGCAAGCAGAATCACGGCGATAATGGTGCCGTAAAATTCTTTTCTTTTATAAAATGTACGCATTTCAAATCCAAAAATTAAACCGGCCAAAGCCGGTTATTGATGAAACAAGATAGAGATTTTAAAAAAAGCTGTCAATCAAAAATCCCAATAAGGCTTAATATCATATTATTTCGACAAGTTCCTTTTTTATCCAGCCTTTGCGTTTATTTTCGAACATGACCAGATAATAATTGTCGATCTCCCGCCCCACCTCGAATGTAAGTCCAAAGGCGCCAACGAATTCCAGGTCGCTGTCGGCGGCCGGGGCGCTGTAAATTCGGGCCTCGTCGGCGACAATCACACCTTTGCCGGTCATGTATTCATTTCGATATTTATATGTCGTCATGCCCGCCGACACCAAAAACAGCGCCAGGAGCAAATATACCAGCAACTTTGACGGCAAGCCGCCCAACTGGAAATATACCAGAGCGCTTAAAAACAGGACAAGGATCACGAAAAATATCGATGACAGCCAGGCCAATAAATCAAGCGTGAACGGCCCTGTTATCGTGCCGAAAAACTGCGTGACCGGATTGAACTCAATTCCTTCCAGACGGGTCGGCATAAACTGGCGTGCGAAATCAAGATTGGCGTTTATGTCATCGTCGTTCGGATCGAGCCTTTTGGCGCGAAGATAATATAGAATGGCATAGCCCAGCTCACCCTGCTTAAAGTAGCAGTTGCCGATATTGAAATAGAGCGAGGCCGATTCGTAACCGCTTTCGGTCAGCCCGGTATAAATTTCCAATGCTTTATCATACTCTTTGTCTTCAAAATGCTGATTGGCCTGTTGAAAAAGGGAATCCGGTTCGGTGGCGTAGGATACACCCGAAACAATCAGCATCAATAAGACCAGTATGATGAAATATCTGCTATTCAAGATTTATCCCCTCGAGTTCGACGAGAGTTTCCTCGGCGTCTTTTAGAGATTTCATAATTTTATCTTCGGTGACACTTGCTGATGAATACTGGGCGAAATCGGCGTTTTTAAGAAGACCAGCGGTTCTCTCGACCAATTCTTCACCGGCGCCTGATTTTTTAATAATATCCAACAGATAATCGCCGGTCATGCCGTGGGGAGAGATATTGAGTTTATCAGCCACATAAGAGAATATGGCCAGCCGTATTTCTGCAAAAAATTCCGCCGGGCGGCCTGATTTGGCCAATTTGCTGGCCATTCCCAGCCTCTTTTTGGCCATCTTTTTAGCCTGCAGCGAGCGCGCATAGCCGATATCGGCCCTCAATTTTTCTTTACGGCGGCGGCTGATCCAGACAAAAGCCAATATCAGAATCGGAATCAGGTTGATAATAAAGTACTGCGGGCGTAAAATTATAAGCGGTTGTTTAAGTCTCAAATCATCGGCATTTGTTTTAATAAAGCGAATATCCCGGGCTTTGGGATCGACAACTCTTCCGGCCACAGGGCGGTAGGGCAGATCGGCATATTCTTCTCCCTCAACAGCATTGACGGTGAGAACAATCGGTTTTGAAGTGTGAGTGCAATATTTTTTTGTCGCCGGATTGAAATAATTGAATTCCACCGGCGGGATGGTCAATTGACCGGCCCGTTTGGGGATATAGACTTCCTCGAAGACTTTTGTTCCGCCGATGACGCCGCCGACCTTGGAGACTTTTTCATCCGATGAAGCCTGATAGATACGGAAATCTTTCAAATCACCGATTTGAGGTTCGGCCACAGTGGTGATATTTCCGGTACCGCTGAATTTGTAAGTAACAGTGACCGGCTGATTGACATCGACAGTGGTTTTGTCCGGGGTTGCTGTAAAAGTGTATTTCCCCACCGTCCCGGTGAAATTCTCCGGTTTGCCTTCACTCGGTAACGGCAAGACCTTGATATCAATCGACCGCGATCGGACCGTGGCCAGTTCTCCCTGTGTAAAGATATCATCGAACATCGAGAAGGGGCTCCTTCGCCCGCTCCTCCTGGATGGGACACGGACCTCAACCATGGCGGAGCCCACCTGCAGGTCTCCGGAACGAGTTGGAAAGAGAGCCGTATTTATTTCGATCACCTTATATCTTCGCCCGTTGACCACCTGATAATAGGTTTTCTGTTCTTCAAGCAGGTCGGCCCAAAAATCGGTAGTCTGCGGCGCAGTGTAATCAGGTTGAGACATAAGCTTGACGGCATGGAAAAATTTTATGGTCAGCGTAATCTGTTCATTAACATAAGCTTTTTTCTTGTCGACCTCGGCGATCAGGAACAGATCGCGACTCTGACCGCTTCCGGTTGTCATTTCAATTTCTTCCGGATTCGAAGCCGTCCCCCCCGATCCGACCACCTGTATCGAAACTTCGTTGGATTCGTACCTTTTGTGATTGTAAACCACCGCTGCCGGTTTGATGACAAAGGTTCCTTCCTTTTTGGGAATCAGCAGGTAATTGTATGACAGCGATGACTCAACCTGTCCGTTGACAATGGAAATATTTGTCGATGTCCCCTGCGAATAAGCCTCGAACATGGCCATACTCGGCAGTTGGGGCTGGGGAAGATTTTGCTGAGAACCGGAAACCTTAACGGTCAAGTACAATTGATCGTCGATACTGATCTTGGTACTGCTGACCGTCATCTCGACCGTGATTTCGTCCTGCCCCGATGCAATCACGGGCAGGAGTAACAGCATTATGATAAATAAATGCTTATACATGACTACCAGTCATTCCCCTGATAATTACCCTGCACCTTGAAACGCTGCTGTTCTTTTTGCAGGTCTTTTTCATCGTCTTTGAGTGCATTTAAAATGCGTTCGGCGTCCTCTTTGGACATCTCGTTTTCATCCTGCTGATCCTGCGGTTGTGGCTGCTGCTGTTGTTGTTCCTGTTGATTCTGTTCATCTTCCTGCGGTTGCGGTTGTTCCTGTTGCTGCTGTTGATCCTGTTGTTCCTGTTGTTGCTGCTGCTGTTGTTGCTGCTGTTGATCCTGCTGTTCCGGTTTCATTTGTTCCTTAAGCATCTTCCTCGCCAATTCGAGATTATACTTGGCGTCGATATCATCGGGATTTAGTTCCAGCGATCGCTGATATGACATGATCGCGTTTTGATAATCTCCCATCCGGTAATAGACGTTACCCAGATTATAATGCGCGGCGGCCTCATTATCAACATTATCCGTCATCATCGATTTCTGAAGTTTGTCCACCGCTTCTTCGTATTTTTGCTCATGATACAGCGCCGAACCGATATTATAGTCGAGTTCCGGGGTCTCCGGGCGCTCCACTTCGGCCTGATGATAATAATCCAGCGCTGTTTTATAATCGCCTTCCAGATACGCTTTGTTCCCTTTATCGACCATATCGGCAAAATCCCCCGCCGAGAGTCCGGCAGCAAACATGAACAGACTTAAAGCGAAAAATGTAATTTTAGGCGTTTTCATTTTCTTTGATATCCCGATTCCTGCGTTTTTCGGAAATAAAGAATTCCAGAATAATCAGTAAAATGGCCAGCAACAGCGGATACTGAAACCTGTCCTCGTACTGCATCATCAGTTTCCCCTCCAGTTCCTTCTTTTCCATTTTGCTGATCTCATCATACACTTTATCCAGTTCCATCTCGCCGGCGGTGGCATGATAATATTTTCCGCCGGTCGTCAGGGCAACTTTCTGCAGGGTCATTTCATCCAGTTTGGTGATGATCATCTCACCTTTGTCGTCCTTTTTATAACCAACCCTGTTCCCCTGACGATCCACAACCGGGATCGGTTCGCCAATGACCGATCCGATTCCGATCGGGAATATCTTAATCCCCTGCCTGCGGGCCTCCTCGGCTTCAGCGATGACCTGGCCGGTATGATCCTCACCGTCGGTCAGGAGAATCATCACCTTATGTTTACGTTCCTGAGTTTCAAAAGCTTCATTGGCTTTGCGGATAGCATCGCCGATAGCGGTCCCCTGCTGGGGAATAAGCCCGACATCGATCACATCGAGAAAAATCTCCGCCGCGGTATAGTCGAGGGTCAACGGGCACTGTATGAAGGCCTCACCGGCAAAGGCTACGAGACCGATCCGGTCGCCCTGGAGACGGTCGATAATCCCGCGGACTTCCTGGCGCGCTTTTTCGATCCGGTTCGGCTTCATATCCTCTGCAAGCATCGAATTGGAAACATCGATGGCGATAATAATATCGATCCCCTCTCTTTTCATCATCTCCATGTGCGTGCCGCACTGAAGCTGGGACAGGGTGAAAACGACAAACAGGATACCGGCCAGCAGAATCGCCGCCTTGCCGCCCTGCCGCGCAAACGAAATATGCGGGGAAGTTTTCAGCAATAAAAACAGATCACCGAATCGTTCCAGCACTTTTTTCTTCCGGGTGATCGACCAGATATAGAAGATCGCCAGGACGACTATCAGTCCGAGAAGTATAAAATATTGTGGCGCCGCAAATCTCATATAATTATTACCTACCCTACGGTATTTTTCTGAACACGGTCTGGCTCAAAAACATTTCAAGGACCAGAAATCCCAGTCCGAGTATGACAAATATCGAGAATAGCTCACGATACTGCACATACTCATTGACTTTTATCTCGGTTTTCTCCAGGCGGTCGATTTCCGTATAGATCTCTTCCAGTTCTTCTTCCGATCGGGCCCGGAAGTACTTCCCCCCCGTCTTCCGGGCTATTTCTTTTAAAGTTTCTTCATCGATCTCGTTGGGGAGATAGACATAACGTTTGCCGAAAATCGGATCATCGATCGGGTACATGGCATTACCGGGTTTGCCGGCCCCGATGGTATATATTTTCACATTCATTGTTTTGGCGATAGTCGCGGCAGTCAGCGGATCGATCTGCCCGGCATTGTTGACACCATCGGTGAGAAGGATAATCACCTTCGATTTTGACGGTGATTCGCGCAGGCGGTTGACGCAGTTGGCGAGGGCCATGCCTATCGCGGTGCCGTCTTTTATCATGCCGAATTTGACCTGATCGAGGAAATTCAGCAGAATACCATAGTCGAGTGTCAGCGGGCACTGCGTGAACGAGGACTGCGAAAAAACCACCAGTCCTATCCGGTCACTTATCCGTTTCTCCACGAATTTTTTGATCTCTTCTTTGGCCACATACAGGCGGTTGTGAGGTTTGAAATCTTCAGCTTTCATCGAGCCGGAGACATCAAGCGCCAGCATGATATCGATACCTTCGGTCGAGACCTCGCGGTTTTCTGTCCCGGCCTGCGGACGGGCGAAGGCTATAACAAACAGAATTACGGCGATGATTCTCAGGGCGGGCAGGATGAACCGCAGTTTCTGGCGTCCGGTTTTTATCGACCGCTTGACTATTTTCAGGTCGGAATATTTGATCGAGGCCGAATGGTAACGGCGTTTTTTGAGATTGTAATAAATCATCAGGGCAATGACCGCGGCAAAGATGATAAATATCGCCAGCGCCGAGATATGAATATCCTGTTCGAATAGCGTAATATGGAAACCGGCGAATCTAAACATTATCGCCTCCTGATGTTTCCGAAGCCGCCACTGGTACGGCCTGAGTCTGAATTTTTATCAACTCGGCTTTTCGGACTATATCGACAATATTGCAGGCTTCCTCGAAATCGGCATACGCTTTTTCGGATTCGGGCATAAACTTGGCAAATTTCACCAGATCGGCAAAATCGAGAAACTGTTTCAGCATGGAAGCCAGTTCAGGTTCAATATCAAATTCATTTATCGCTTCCATGAACTCCCAGGTGGTCATATCGAGCACCGGGATTTTATATACTCTCTGGAGAAATTCCCTGATGATATCGGTCAGCTCTATATAGTACTGCTTGTATTCGCCCGCCGCCGGCAGATTTTTTTCTTTCAGGAAGGCAAGATCTTCCGATGCGATTTCCCACGGTTTCCTGGTATCGACCGGTTTTCTCTCTTCCTTTTTACCGCCTAAAATACGCCGCAGTACAATAGCAATAACAAGCAATAAAATACCACCGGCTATAACATAGCACCACCATGGCCAGCCTGACTTGAATTCGATCTGCGCCTTGAGATCACGAATATCGGCGGTATCAGCGCCTTCGGCCAGAAGCGACAGGATTTTCACCGGAACCGGTTCGGAGATCAGGATTTTTTTGGTGCTGTCGGGAAGCATGAACTCGACCGGTATCGGCGGTATAATGTAATCGCCGGTGGTAAAAGTGGTCAGCATGAAACGGCTCTCGGTTCTGATACGGCCGTCATCGAGCCGCGTCTCGCCGAGGTCCTCGTAATTTTTGACATCGAACGAACCCAGATTGGCGCCGATAGGGGGCGGTGTCAGGACGACATCGGTGTCATGCGTAATAGCCAGGCTGTATGTTATCAGGTCGCCGATATACGCTTCGGCCAGATCGACCGAAGTCTCGATTGTGATTCCCGGTGCGGAGGTAACGGTATCGACCGCTTCGATTTCCTGAGCTTCGGCTGTACCGAAAAACAAGATTACTATAAACAGTATGTATATCAGTTTTCTCATCGTCTTTTATAAACGCTCACCACATCGGACTGCATGGTCAGTTCGTAATTTTCTTCAAGCGCCCCGGCATAATATTCCGGCGGATTATAAACATTCACAACCAGCGCCGGCGCCTTGCGGGTGACTTCATCATACAAATACTTCCTGTCACATAAATTATACCGCAAATATTCTTCATGTTCCAGGGGCAGATTAAAATCATGACCGATTATCTCGGTATAACGCAGAGGTGTCTGGCCGGTGATAAAGGTGTATCCCGGCCATTCCGAGAGAACGGTATCCCGGCCGCCGGCATGAATCAGCATGCCGGAGGTTACCTCTCTGATCGATGAAAGCTTATACCGGGTATCGGTGTCACGAATTCCAAAAACAAATATAACCGTGTATGGCACCAGCATCATGATATAAACCAGGGCGGCGACATAAGCCAGTTTCCTTTTGGTGGAATCACCCAGTATTTTTATAAACAGATTATTTATTCCCTCATAGTTGAAAGCTGTCAGTAACAGGGCGAAGGCAAGATATTGGCCGATATATTGGCGCGACATTGGGTGCGGGAGCATGTAAACCGCCCAGATCAGCACCAGATTCAACAAAACCATGCCTTCCGGTTTGGTAAACAGGTCGCGGGCGGTTCTTAAGATTCTCTGTTTATGGATCAACCAGATCGATATGAGGGTCAGCAGCAAGATGATCAATATCTGAGGATCAATCAGCGCACGGAAGATGACCTCGAGGCGATTGCTTATAATCGCGCCGAGCCCGCGGTTGCCCTCGCGGTACAATTGAAACATCAGATTACCGTAGAAAAAGTGCCGGGTTGAGTCGAGTATTCTAACCAGGGTCGGCACGGCAAAGACCAATAATGATATCATATAGAAACCAAGCATGACCGGACGACGCTTATCTGACAGCATGATTACTGATATCAGGTAAACCGGAAGCAGGACAATAAAAACCGAGCGGAAATTGATCAGGGCAGACAGAAACAGGCCCGATATAATGAGG
>QNAH01000023.1 GCA_003641425.1 Candidatus Zixiibacteriota bacterium | reverse complement strand
ATTTTTAAGATCGTTGTTTTTCTTGGAATAGTCATATCGCTGGCGGTTGTCCTGAATCTTCTACATTCGATCCGTCTTTCGGCAAGATCCCGCGGGCAGGAAATATTGCAGCACCGTCTGCTCGGCGCCGGAAAATTCTTTATTTCGATTCCGTACATTCTCGAGGGTTTGTTTTATTCCCTGGCGGCCGCCGCGGCCGGCTGGTTGATCAATTTCTATGCATTCGAAAGACTGACTTTTAGGGATTTCGAAATAATTTTTCCCGATCCGACCGATATAGTCTATTTCTGTGCGGCGGCCGGGTTGATAGGTTTGTTTGGAGGATATGCCGGGATAAGGCGCTCATTGCGATGAAAAAACTGATCGGCAAATATCTGATTATTGCAGTCTCGGGAATTGTCTTCTCGTTTGTTCTGGCGGGTGTTGCCGGGGCGGTTGATCTTGAAGATCAGAAACAGGAACTGGAAAAAATCAGGAAGGAGATGGAAGATTCGAAGCGCAATCTCGACTCGCTGAAAAATGCGGAAAAAAGAGTTCTGAAAGATATTTCCGAATACGAGCAAAAAGCCTCGATGAATAAGACGGTTCTGAACAGGTTGAACAACCAGCTGAGATCGCTCAGGAAGGATATAGATAAATTAAAAAATATTCTTGATTCATCGGAAGAGCATTACAGCAGTTCGCGTAATCGGTACCTGAGCAATCTGAAATATTATTATTCCGGGATTCGCCCCGACGGCCCGGTTTTGTCGGATGAAATAAGCAAGGAAAAAGATGCTTTCAGAAAAATGCTTTATCTCAAGGCTCTGGCGGAGTATGATAAAGAGGAGCTGACCATGGCCTCGGAGTATCTCAAATCGGCCGACAGGGAATATACTGATCTGGTGGTCAAGGAAAAGTCGGTTTCCGATGTTCATAAGAAAAAGCGCAGTGAATACACGATTATAACCTCCCAAAAGGAAAAAAAGGAGCGCGTTCTGTCGAAGGTCAGGCGCAAAAAGGAAAGCGAGGCGGACAAGCTGATTACGCTTGCGGAAGCCGCTCGCCAGATGGAGGAGCTTATCTCACGTCTCGAACAGGCCCGTTTGGATCGTGAAAGATCAAGCGCGCGAATCGATTTTGATTTCGAGACGGGTAATTTTGTTTCGTATAAGGGCGGATTGCCGGCTCCGCTGAAAGGGACGGTTACCAGCAGTTTCGGCTGGAAAACGGATAAAATCACAAAATTGAAATCATATTCTCCGGGTATCGAGATCAAGGGCAGGAAAAATACATCAGTGGTCTCCATTGCGCCGGGGATGGTGGTTTATATCGGGAACCTTCGCGGCTATGACAATTTCGTGATTGTCGAGCATGAGGACGGGTATTATTCTACTTATGCCGGTCTCGATGATGTTCGTGTGGTGCAGAATCAGATAATCGGCAGGGGAGACAAGCTGGGCGTTGTTTCCAATGGTGAAATAAAATTTGAATTAAGACAGGGCCGGGAGCCGCTTGACCCGGTGGAATGGATCAGAATTGACTCCTTTAAATGATATATACGGTCAGGAAATAGCCAAGAAAATACTCCGCAATTCGTTCAACAGCGGGAGACTGGCATCGACGTACCTGTTTTACGGTGATGACGGTCTTGGCAAGTGGGCGATGGCGGTGGCCCTGGCGGCGCTTATCAACTGTGAGAAGCCGGTTACCGATGAATCCGGGGCGGCAGTCGATGCATGCGGTAAATGCCTTAACTGCCATCAGATTTTGAATCTCAGTTTCCCGGAGATGTCATTTGCGGTTCCGATTCCGCCGCATCGTTCGGAAAGCGATGCCGCCTCGCTGATACTGGAATATCTCGAGGAAAAGCGAAAAGAGCCTTATAAAATAATCACATCGACCAGGCAGTTGACCATACCGATCAGTGTTGCCCGCGAGATCAAACGAAAGACGGCTATTAAACCCCCGGAAGGAACCAAAAGGGTTATACTTTTCCACCAGATGGAAAAAATGCTGGCGGCATCGGCTGATTCGCTACTGAAGCTGATCGAGGAACCGCCGCCGGAGACGATTATTATTTTAACGGCCAGAGATCCGGAAAATCTTCTGCCGACAATCCAGTCACGGTCGCAGAAGATAGCATTTCGGTCGATTGCCGCGCCGTAGATAGCCGGATATGTTCAGGAGAAATATGATTTATCGCCGGAGAAGGCGGAATTTTACTCGCGCCTTGCCGAGGGTTCTCTCGGGCGAGCGGTATCTCTTGTAAGCGACGAGGATTCCTCGGTTCGCGAAGTCTCATTTTTAATGTTCAAGGCGTTGTTTCAGAAGGATAACCCATCGGCTTTTGCGGCGATAAATGAGCTTATCAATCCCAATAATCGGGGTGAGACCGAAGAGGTTCTTCTTTTCTGGCAGTCATTTATAAGCGATTTGATGCTTCTCAAATACGGGCGGGATTCCAGCGGATTGGTCAATACCGATCTGGCAAAAGAGCTTGAGAAACTGACCAACCGGGTCGCGGGCGGCAACGATTTATGTGCCCTCGTCGATCATATAAAAAATATGCATATTGCCGTAAAAAGGAATGCCCATATCCGTCCGGCGATGGCGGCGTTCGTATTTAATTTTAAAAAGCATATCAGGCAATCCACTTGACAGGCTGACCTGATTTTATAACTTAAGAGTTTTGAGGAAAAACTATGCCTGATTTATATCTAGTAGAATTTAAGGGAAATCGAAGAGAATTTTTCAATAATACATATTATCATTCTCTTAATCTCAATGACTACGTGATTGTTGAGGCCGAACGAGGCGAGGATGCCGGTTTGCTGAAAAAGAAGGTCGAAAAGGAAATTGATTTTTCCGAGGATCTGAAACCGCGGTCGATACTTCGCCCGGCGAGCGATGAAGACAAGCAAAAAATAAATGAAAACCGTGCGGATGAAGACGCCGCTTGGAACAGGGCCCAGGAGCTTATAAACAAGCACAAGCTGGAGATGAAGCTGGTCGATATTGAGTACCAGTATGACCGCAATAAGCTGACTTTCTATTTCACCGCCGAGCACCGGGTAGATTTCCGCGCCCTTGTTCGCGATCTGGCGGCGGTTTACCGGACCAGAATCGAGCTTCGGCAGATCGGGGTCCGTGACGAGGCCAAGCGGATCGGCGGTATGGGGATTTGCGGGCTGCAATTATGCTGTGCGTCGCATCTGCGGAAATTCGACCCGATATCGACCCAGGATGCCCGTGTGCAAGGGTTGTCGCTAAATCCGTCGAAAATATCCGGTAACTGCGGGCGCCTGTTATGCTGCCTTCGTTATGAATCCGATTTTTACTCGCATATCCGCGATAAATATCCCGAGGAGGGGGAAAAATATATGACAACTTCCGGTGAGGGTGTTGTCGATCGGATCAATGTTTTTGAAGATTATATGGTGGTCAAGCTTGAATCCGGCGAGGATATAAAAGTATTCGGCCGTGATATCAAGAAAGTGCGGCGCCAGCATTCCTCTTTTTTCAAAAAATGGTTTGATGTTCTGGCCGGGGATAAGGATGAGCCGGACAACAATCAGGATGATGACAAGAACAACGGGAGGTGACATTTGCAGAAGCCGTTTTACATTACTACCCCCATTTATTATGTCAATGACCGGCCTCATATAGGGCACTCATATACGACCGTCGCCGCTGATTTAATGACCCGTTTTCATCGTCTCAACGGCCGCGAGGTTTTTTTCCTGACCGGGACCGATGAACATGGAACCAAGATAGCCGAGGCGGCGGAAGCCGCCGGTATGGAACCGCAGGCTTTTTGTGATGAAATTGTAAGTCAGTTCAAGAAGGCCTGGGAGATACTCTCCATCGAATACGATGATTTTATTCGCACGACGGATGACCGGCATATTAAGGCATTTCAGAAACTACTGATGATTTTAAAAGGTGCCAGAACCGATGACGGGAAAGATGTCATTTACTCCGATATTTATGAAGGGCTGTACTGCACCGGGTGTGAAAAATTCCTGACCGAAAAGGAACTGGTTGACGGGGTTTGCCCGGATCATCAAAAACCGCCGCAAATACTTAAAGAGAAGAATTATTTTTTCAGGCTTAATGCATATATCGATAAGGTCAGAGATCTGATCGAAACGAACGAACTTGTGATTCTTCCAGAGGAACGCCGCCGCGAAGTGTTAGGTCTTCTCAAACATGGTCTTCCCGATTTTTCTATTTCCCGCGAGAGGGTGAAATGGGGAATTCCGCTGCCGTTTGATCCATCGCAGCACACTTATGTCTGGATCGATGCTCTGTCAAATTATATAACCGGTATCGGGTTTGGCGATAACCAGGACCATTTCGACAAGTGGTGGCGGGAATCGGAAGTGGTTCATTTCATAGGCAAGGACATTCTCAAATTTCACTGTATTTTCTGGCCGGCGATGTTATTGGCGGCAAAATTACCGCTTCCGGCCCAGATATTTCTTCACGGCTATTTTACTATCGATGGTGTGAAGATGTCGAAAAGTCTCGGCAATGTGATCCCGCCGGATGAGCTGGTCGATCAATTCGGATCGGATGCGTCACGCTATCTGCTTCTGACGCAGTATCCATTCGGTATGGATGGTGATATTAAGAAGTCGCAGTTTATAAAAAAATACAACTCCGATCTGGCCAATGACCTGGGGAATCTTGTCTCCCGGGTGGCCAAAATGATTATGTCCAATTTTGACGGCAACCTGCCGGGCCCATCGAATGAAATCGAAGGGATCAGGGATGTTATCAATCAGAGCGAAAAGGCGGTTGAGACGACGGTCGAGCATTATATTAATTTCCGCCTCACCCAGGCCATCGAGGAAGCCATGAATCTGGTCCGTATGGCCAATCGCTTTTTCGATACCAACGCGCCCTGGAAACTGGTCAAAGAGGGCAAGAAGAAGGAGGCCGGCGGGGTGTTGTATGCCTGCGCCGAAGTGATCAGAATCATTGCGATCCTGCTTTACCCGGCCATTCCCAATAAGGCCCGGGAGATATTTACGATTTTCGGTCTGGGTATGGACAATATGAATATTGATCAGGCGAGAACTTTTTTCGAGTTCAAGCCCGGGATGAAAATAAATATCAGCGAATCGGTTTTTCCTCGGCTGAAAGAGACCAAAAAGGAAAAGAAGCCGGCGCAAAAAGACGAGGATGACCTGCTGGATATATCCGAATTCGGCAAGGTGAAGCTGGTGGTGGCCGAGGTTCTCGAGGTGGAAAAGGTTGAGGGAGCGGATAAACTTCTGAAATTGCAGATCGATATCGGCAGTGAAAAACGGCAGATCGTGGCCGGAATCGCCCAGCATTATTCGCCGGAGCAGATGGTCGGCAAGAAAATAGTCGTCGTCAAAAATCTGAAACCGGCGACTATCCGGGGTATTGAATCAAAAGGCATGTTGCTGGCGGCGAAGAAGGGCAAACAGCTTTGTATCGTGATGCCCGAATCCGATCTTCCACCGGGAGCGATGATTAGCTGATGATTGATTCGCACTGCCATCTCGATTTCAAAGACTTCGATAAAAACCGGGCCGAGATTATAAATAACGCTCTCGTTGCGGGGGTTCATACAATGGTGAATATCGGGGCCGATCTTCAGACCTCGATAAATTCGGTTAAACTGGCCGAGCAGTACGACTTTATTTATGCTACGGTGGGGGTACATCCTCATGACGCGAAAACTTTCAATCCGGAAGTGGAAGAGCAATTGCGCCGGATGATTGAGCATAAGAAAGTAGTCGCGGTGGGTGAAATAGGTCTGGATTATTACCGTGATCTGTCGCCGAGGAATATTCAGGAAAAGGTATTTCGGAGGCAACTCGAGATTGCTGTCGAAAAAGATTTGCCGGTGGTGATTCACACAAGGGAATCATTTCGCGATGCGGTCGATATTGTCAGCGATTACGCAGGAGATCTTCCCGGAGGGATATTTCATTGTTTTCCCGGGACGGTGGATGATGCTTATAAAGTAATTGATCTTGGCTTTCATATATCGGTTGGCGGAGTAATAACGTTTCCCGGGGCCAAAATGGCAACGGTGGCGGCGGAGGCGCCGTTGAACAGAATTGCGATTGAAACCGACAGTCCGTATTTGACCCCGATGCCGTATCGGGGCAAAACCAATCAGCCGGCTTATGTAAAATATGTTTGTGATAAGATCGCGGAGTTGAGGGGGATGCCGGCTGAAGAGGTGGAAAAAATCACCGACCGCAACAGCCAAAGGGTTTATCGACTGGTCGATGTCTTCGGGGGGTAACAATGTCCCGTCCAAAGAAACGATTTTCACAAAATTTTTTAGTGGATCACAAGATCGCCGAGCGAATCGTCGGGCTGCTCGATCTGTCGCCGGATGATGCCGTTTTCGAGATCGGGCCGGGACGGGGAGTGCTGACCGGATTGATCGCCGAATCCGGGGCGAAGCTGTACTCGTTTGAGATCGATACCGACCTGGTATACGAACTCGAGAGTAAATTTAAGGATAATCCCAATGTCAATATTGCCAATTTTGATTTTTTAATTGTCGAGCCGTATGAGGGGCGCCATGCCGGTATCAAGCTTATCGGGAATATCCCGTATGATATAACGTCCCCGATTGTGGACTGGATCACCCGCCACGACAAGTTTATTAAGCGTGCGGTAATAACCGCCCAGAAGGAGCTCGGGGACCGGATCAGTTCCGGACCGGGAAGCAAAAATTGGGCGCCGATTTCGATTTTTGCCCAGTGCTTTTTTAATATAAGGTCGATGTTTACCATTCCTCCGGGGGCCTTTTATCCCAAACCGAAAGTACATTCGGCAACCCTGCTTTTCGAACCGAGGGACCCTTATATAATCGAGGATTGGGATTTTTTTGAGCAGGTGGTCCGGCAATCGTTTAAAAACCGCCGGAAGTTATTGGCTAATAATCTTGCTGGATTTAAAGATCTGGAGAAAAGCGCCCTCGAGAAGATTTTCCAGACGGCCGGTTTACCTCAGTTGTCACGTGCGGAGCAGGTCACGATCGATCAGTTCATTGAAATTGCGAGGCTGATCAAGGCTTCGGTTTTATCTTGAAACTTCCTTTACAAAATTTTAGATTTAAAAAAAAACAGGGAATATGCCTATGTCTTTACTATCTGTAAAAGTAGATTATATCGCCGCGGTCAGAAATGCAATAAAGTCGAAGGAAGCGACACCATCACAGGCGGCGGTACTGGCCGAGCTTGCCGGGGCCGACGCTATTACGTGCCATTTGCGGGAGGACCGTCAGTTTATCCGTGACCGGGATTTTTACATTCTCAAAGAAGTCGTAAAAGGCGGATTGAATCTCCAGATCGCACCTGATGACGATCTGCTGGAGAGAGCGCGGGAAGTCAAACCAAGGATGGTTACCTTGATGCCGTTTACGGATGATAATACGGTATTGAGTCAGGGGATCGATTTTGAAAAAAACGGTGACCGTTATGCCAATGCCGCGGGTCTGCTGATTGAAGCGGGGATCAGGGTCTGTTATTTTGTCGATCCAGACAATGAGGCGATCAGGGATGCGGCGCGGGTAAAGGCTGATGCGGTAGAGCTTAATCTTCATGATTATTTCAAAGCCAAATCGGATGAGGAGATAGAATCGGAATTGAACCGGCTCGAACAGATGACCCAGCTGGCCGCCAAGCTGGGGATGAAAGTATTCGGCGGTAACGGTCTTAATTACTCGAACATCCGGGGGCTGGTCGAACTAGGCGGTTTTGACAGTTTTATCATCGGGTATGCGATTGTCTCCAGGGCGATGATGGTCGGTATGGATAGAGCGGTCCGGGACATGCTCGATCTGCTCAACCGTCCCGCAGAAGACTGATCATTGGCGGTATACATTAATATTAAAATTATTGATTTTAATCAGAGCTGGTAAACAGGTTTGGGAAATTATATGGCCGATGGGAATGATACATACAGGGTAGTCGAAATCGAAATACCTTTGGGGGTATCGAAAGAACGTCTCGACCGATACCTGGCCCGGGATTCCGGGCTTGATATCACCCGCAGCCGCGTCCAGAAGTTGATTGATGAGGGACTGATACTGGTAAACGGAAAGCCGGCCCTGCATAATCATAAACTAAAGGGGGGAGAGGCGGTCACTGTCAAAATTCCGCCGCCCCGGCAAACCAATATCCTTCCCGAAGATATCCCGATCGATGTCGTTTTTGAGGATGATTATTTCCTGGTGGTCAACAAACCGGCCGGGATGGTGACGCATCCGGCGGCAGGGCATTACACCGGAACGCTTGTAAATGCCGTATTGAAATATACGGAGTCGCTGTCTGGTCTTCAAGGAATAGAGCGGGCGGGGGTGGTGCACCGCCTTGACAAGAATACATCCGGTCTGATAATGATCGCCAAAAATGATAAAATCCATCTGGCCCTGCAGACAAAACTTAAAGAACAGGCGATAATAAAAGTCTATTACGCTCTTGTATGCGGGCATATGAAGGAAGAAAAAGGTACTATTGAGCTTCCCATCGGGCGGTCAATCAAAGATCGCAAAAAAATGACGGTAACGCATTTGAATTCACGGTCGGCCTTAACCGAGTATGAATTGCTTGAAAGATATAAACTGTATGATCTTCTTAAAATACACCTGAAAACCGGCCGGACGCATCAGATACGCGTTCATTTTTCGCATCTCGGCCATCCTGTTTTCGGTGATCCCGACTACGGCGGGCGGCTAAAATGGCACCGGGGCGTTTTCGCCATAGATAAGCCGCTGGCGCAAAAGGCGCTCGAGCTGATGCCGCGGCAGGCGCTTCACGCCAAGTCTCTCGAACTGGCACACCCGGTGACAGGGGAAAATATTCTCGTGGATTCAGATTTGCCCGATGATTTCAGCCGTTTGCTGGAATTGTTGAGAGAGTCGTTATAGGCGGCAAATCATAAGTAAGGCGGCCTGTCAGGATTGACAGGTTTTTCTATTATCTTGACATTCAAACTGCCGGGTATTAGCTTCTCAATACTATGGAAAAAGAAAAATTGAATTATGCCGCATCGGGCGTTGATATCGCCGCCGCCGACAAGGCCAAGGAAAAGATCAAGACTCTGGCCAAAGCCACTTTCAATGAGTCGGTGTTGTCGGAAATCGGCGCTTTTGGGGGCTTTTTCCGGCCGGAACTGACTGGAATGAAATCGCCGGTGCTGATATCATCGGCCGATGGTGTCGGAACCAAACTGAAGCTGGCTTTTATGAGCCGACGGCACAATACGGTCGGGGAAGACCTGGTCAATCATTGTGTCAATGACATCCTTGTGCACGGTGCCCGGCCGTTGTTTTTTCTTGATTATATCGCCACCGGTAAGCTCGATCCGGAAACGGTAGCGGAGATTGTCGAAGGGCTGGCCCGCGGATGCCGTAACAACGGCATGGCCCTGCTTGGCGGCGAAACAGCCGAAATGCCCGACTTTTACAGTCCCGGTGAGTATGATCTGGCCGGTTTTATTGTCGGCCTGGCGGATAAAGAGAAGATAATCAACGGTGCGAATATCGCGGAAGGTGATGTTATTATCGGGCTGGCCTCGAACGGCCTTCACACCAACGGCTATTCGCTGGCCAGAAAGGTGATCTTCGATGTCGGCGGGATGAAATACAACGATAATGTCGAATCGATGGGGATGACGATCGGCGATGCGTTGCTCATGACTCATAAATCGTATCTTAAGTCGATTTCGCCGCTTATAGACGATTTCGAGATCAAAGGTATGGCGCATATAACCGGCGGGGGAATCTCCGGTAATTTTGTTCGTATCCTGCCGGATAATGTCAAGGCGGTTATAAGGAAAGGGACCTGGAATGTAAAACCGGTCTTTGATTTTATTCAAAAGACCGGTTCTATTGCCGATGAGGATATGTTCGAGGCCTTCAATATGGGCATCGGCTATATTGTCGTCATCTCGGAAAATAACGTCGATAACGTGGTGGAAAGCTTAAAAGCCTCTGGAGAACTGCCGTATATAATTGGTAAAATCGAAAAGGGCGAAAAGGAGATAGTAATTAAGGATTAATAATGTTTTTACTCTGTATTCTTGACGGTTTTGGTCTCCGGGGTCAGGAGCATTTCAACGCCGTAATTAAAGCTAAAAAGCCCAATTTAATAAAGCTGTTCAAAACGTGTCCCAATATTCCCATCGATGGGTCCGGGCTGGCGGTCGGTTTGCCCGAGGGTCAGATGGGCAACTCAGAAGTCGGCCATTTAAATATCGGCGCCGGGCGGATCGTTTATCAGGATGTGACCAGAATAGACAAGTCGATTACCGACGGTGATTTTTTTGAAAACCGGGTCTTCCTCGATGGATTCGAGACGGCATTGAAAAACGATTCGGCCATTCATCTTTTCGGCCTGCTTTCCGACGGATGTGTTCACTCCTCGTTGGAGCATCTCAAGGCGCTGGTCCGAATGGCAAAGGACCGAGGTATCAAAAAATTGTACCTTCACGCTTTCATGGACGGCCGCGATACCCCGCCACATTCCGGGGCCGGTTATATGAAAGAGATAGTCGAATATTTTAACGATACCGGTTTGGGAAAAGTGGCGACAGTCATGGGCCGTTATTACGGGATGGACCGTGACAAGCGCTGGGAACGGACAGAAAAAGCGTATCAGGCTATAATAAACAAAGATGCACCCCGAAGCGGTGATCCGGTGGCGGCTGTGGAGCAGTCCTATAAAGAAAATGTCACCGATGAATTCATTGTCCCGATGGCGATAGATCTTGATGATGACAACGAGGGTAAGCTGGCCGATGGCGATGTCGCGCTTTTTTTCAATTTCCGGGCCGACCGGGTGCGCCAGCTGTCGTACCTTTTTGCCGGTCACAAGGTCGGCGATTTCCCGCACCCGGAGAATCCCAAAGTCCACCTGATAACGATGACCAATTATGATGCGGAGTTCAAGGAAGCGCATGTTGCATTTCCGCCGGTTCGCCTGCAGAATATTTTCGGAGAGATACTTGCGAGCGAGGGGCTGAATCAGCTTCGTATTGCCGAAACCGAGAAGTATGCGCATGTAACGTACTTCTTTAACGGCGGGGTCGAGGAGCCGTTCAAAAACGAGGATCGTTGCCTGATCCCGTCACCGAAGGTGGCCACCTATGATCTCAAGCCGGAGATGTCATCGGTCGAGGTGGCCGATGAGGCGGTGCGCCGTATCCTTTCGAAAAAGTATGATGTTGTTGTTTTGAATTTCGCCAACTGCGACATGGTGGGACACAGCGGAATCTTTGAGGCGGCGGTCAAGGCGGTCGAGGCGGTGGACGCCGGACTCGGTAAGGTGATGAGTGCTGTCGAGCAGGTGGGTGGGCAGGCAATTGTCACGGCGGATCACGGCAACTCGGAACAGATGTGGGACCCATTAACCAACGGGCCGTTTACGGCTCACACCACCAATCCGGTGCCGTTTATTTTTTATGATAGTACCGGGCGCGGCAATAATGTGCGGCTTCGAAGCGGCGGTAAGCTTGCCGACCTGGCGCCGACCATAATGCATTATTTAAATATAAGAAAGCCGGCTGAGATGACCGGCCAATCGATGTTTATATCAGGTGAAATCCCTGCTATCAGGAATTAAAAATTTTCTCTGGCCGAAAGATTCGGCCGTCCGTCTTCGCCGGGCGGAGATGACTTTCTGGGCCTTTATACTTGCGCTGGCCTACTTGCCGTTGCCGTTCGGCTTTCTGGCCTGGTTTGCCCTGGCCCGCCCGCTGGCCATTGTGGTCAAACTCGACAGTAAATCAGCCTTCAAGGCGGCTTATTTTTATTCATTCATGGCCAATCTGTTTCAGCTTTACTGGGTGGCGGTCGTAACCCCGCCCGGAATGATAGCGGCAATATTTATCATGTCGCTTTATCCCGCAGTGATATTACTGATGTTTAAGAAACTGTATGATCGGAAGAAGCTGATCGGGATGAGTGCGCTTCCATTTTTATGGGTGGGCATGGAATATTTCAGGAGCCTGACGGAGTTTGCCTTTCCATGGACCGACCTGTCATACAGTCAGGGATATTACCTGACCCTGATTCAAATCGTATCCTATATCGGGTGCTACGGGCTTTCTTTTATTTTGATAGTGCTTAACCTGTTGGCATGGCAGACGATTTCGAGTGGTAATGTTCTGGAGAAGCGGGTCAAATGCGGCAGTATTTTTCTTGCGATTCTGGCGGCGGTTTACGCCTTCGGATGGGCGGAGTTCCCTCCGATGGTGGTCGAGGGGGATATGCGCGTGGCGGTATTGCAGGGCAATGTCGATTTGAGTACCAAGTGGAAGGCCGAGACACGCGATTACAATTTTGTTCTTTATGATTCGCTGGCCATGGCGGCGGCCGAGGATTCGGTCGATTTGATCATCTGGCCGGAAACAGCGGCGCCGTGTTACCCGCGTCTGGAAAAAATATATGGCCGAAGGCTGGGACAGACGGCATACAACAGCCGGGCTTACAATCTTATAGGCGGGCTGGATGTAGTGTATTACGGCAGGGACAGTAAAACGTACAATTCCGCTTTTCAGTTTCTGCCCAGTGGTCAACTGGATAATGTGTATCATAAGATGAAGCTGGTGCCGTTCTCGGAACACTCGCCGTACCAGGATCAATTTCCATTGTTGTCGCGCCGGTTCCTGGAAAAATATGTGCGGGCCATCAGGACCCATGATGTTCAGTGGTGGTCGGATTTTTATCCCGGCGACTCGATGGTGATCTTTGAAACCGAAAAGGCGAATTATGCCGTTTTGATCTGTTATGAGTCGGCCTTTCCCGGATTTGTCCGCGATGCGATTCTGGATGGGGCCGAATTCCTGGTCAATATTACCAATGACACCTGGTTCGGGCGTTCCCCCGGGCCATATCAGCATATGAGATTCGCCGTGTTCCGGGCGATAGAGAATCGTGTCTGGCTGGCGCGATGCGCCAATTCCGGGATATCGGCACTGATCGATCCCTACGGCAGGGAGATCGAGAGAGCGGGTTTGTATGTGCAAAGCGTGATATCGGGCAATATCAAACCTCTATCAGAAAAATCCACTTTTACAAGAATCGGGCCGATTGTGGGGCAGGTTTCATTTTATATTCTAATTCTTGCTATAATATATTTGCTCGGGTGGGGACTATTGCGAAGAATCCTGAAACATTAAGCCCGGTTTTAAGCCGCCTATTTTATAATATCGTTTCATTGAAATTGAATCCTTTATTCGTTATATTTGTATGATTATGAAGATTATGTCGATTTGTTTTTATGTTTGTGTAATCGCGGCAATTATTCTGTTTCCCTTTTCTGTCGGCGCACAATTGGATTGGCTGTCATATTCCTCGACAGCGACGGTTCGTTATATCGACTATTTTGACGATTCCCTGCAGGTTATATCATCGGGCGGCTGGCTAAAGGTCGATCTGTTTACATTGGGAATGCGTAAGATCACCAATAATGACGGGCTGGGTACCAATGATCTGTATTGTATTCTGCAGGATGATGACGGGACGGTCTGGCTGGTGGGTGACGGGCGTCTGGTCAGGGAACAGGAAGGGGTATTCAAGCCGTATCTCTTTTTCGACAGTGAAAATGAACTGGTTCCGCTTTACTGTATTACCGATGATGGTGACCAACTCTGGATCGGCACTTCGGGCGGGCTGACTTTATTTTCGAAATTTATCGATGACGGGCAGATCGAGGATTCTTATTTCAGATTCGGGGATTTCAATCCGCAACCGCCGGTTTTCAGTGTTCAACTTCAGGGCGACACGATCTGGATCGCGACCTCGGACGGTGTTGCCGTATCCGATAAAAGCAATCCCGACCTTTTGAAATCTTTTGCCAACTGGAGCGTTTTCCGCCCATCCCGTTTTGGAGTCGCCGCTCT
>QNAH01000022.1 GCA_003641425.1 Candidatus Zixiibacteriota bacterium | reverse complement strand
GCCACAGCGAAATCAGTGAGTCGTTTCATAAGACGATGCACGGACTGGCGTACGGGGCCGATCGATCCGACTGGAGCATGACCTGTGAATCATGTCATGGTCCCGGATCGGCGCATGTTGAAGAAGCCGACCCTGAGTTGATTATCAATCCCGCGAAAACCGACCAGTTCGGCGATGCACAGACCTGTCTGAACTGCCATAAAAGCGAATCGCTCGACGGATGGGAATTTTCGCATCACAATTCCGCCGATGTCAACTGTTCCGGCTGTCATTCGATCCATACGGAAAAGGAACAGATCGTCAAAAAAGCGACACCGGAACTGTGCTATGACTGCCATTCCGAGGTCCGCGCGGCATCATTTATGCCGTCGCATCACCCGGTTGCCGAAGGCAAGATTGACTGCCAGGATTGCCATAATCCCCATGGCGGCAGTCTCAGCCTGACATCCGAGGATACCGGCAGGGAATTGTGTTTCAGCTGTCATGCTGAAAAGGAAGGGCCGTTTGTGTATGAGCACGCTCCGGTCAATGAGGACTGCATGGGCTGCCATACGCCGCACGGCTCGGTGGCCGATAATCTGCTCATTCAGGCTGAACCCGGCCTTTGTCTTAACTGTCATGCCATGCATTTCCATGCCACTGTTGAAGGTGTTGAGGGAGAATTTACTCCGCCGCTGGCCCCGGATCGGACCAGCATCTCGACCTCTGATGCATGGAAACGCGGCATGTTGACCAAGTGTACGCAGTGCCACACCGAAATTCATGGAACCGATATGCCTTCGCAGTCGATTTCCACCGGTGGAACTGCGCTGACGAGATAGGAGATGAAAGCAATGAAGAAATTGTTGTTAGCTACGATGATGGTCTTCATTCTTTCCTTCGCTCTTGTCACAGCGCAGGAGAATGAAGTCACCAAAGAATACACCCTCTGGATCGGCGGACATTATACCGATTTCACCGATTTCAGCAAAAAGGTCGGCGAGTATGACCTCGGCGATGAGGATGCCCTCCCCGAATTAAAGGGCTCTTATCGTTTCCGCTCCGGAGAATACCTGCTCAATATCGACGGTCATTATTATGACAAGAACAATATTTCCGGCAGGTACTCGCAGAGATGGGCCGATCGGATAAAGGGAGATATTTACTATCGTTCACTTGTCCGGCAGGAGGAGCAGGATCTGCTTGGAAACCTGTCGGCCCGTGAATTGATAGGTGAAAATCCGGGCGGTAAGATATTGACCCATGAATTGCTTGACGAGGGTGCCGATTATAACACTCATCGCCGGGAATTCGGCGGCAATGCCGAGGTGCTTATTTCCCGGAAGAACAATGTCCGCATGATGGCGGCGCACCGGTCGATATTAAAAACCGGTGACGAACAGAAGATTGCCAACAGTCACTGTTTCAGCTGTCATGTCACTTCTAAATCGGCTGAGGTCGATAAACGGACGGATGAATTCGAGGTCGGTTTGCAGGCCGATGTTAATGATTTTACATTTGCCTATAAATTCGGCTACAGATATTTCCAGTCGAGAGCCAACAACGCCAGCGCCTATTATGATGCGGCGGTGCATCCGGTCAATGGCGGATCGGGAGCGGAATTCGGTTCCCGACAGGTTTTCAATGATACCACAGTCGTTTTCGGAACCTACCCCGAAACCCGCAAGTTTTCGCATAAGGTGCGTGCCAAAGGAAAACTGGGCAAAGGAAGTTTTTCTGGAAGTCTGGGGTACAGTACGACTGAAAATCTGAATACCGATGTCGCCAGTACGGCCTGGTCCGGTGCGGCACTTTATGCGATTCCCCTGAATAGCAAAACCCGGGCCATTGCCAGGGTAGCCGGAGTCAGATACAAAACGGATGATCCGTTTATCGATCTGCCCACATTCCGCGACGGTCGGCCGGGTCCGACTTACAGCTTCGATTTCACCCGGTATTCGTCGCTTGACAGGAATGATTTCAAGGGGTCACTGGAAATCATCTCGCGATTGAACCGCACAACCACGGTATCAGGACTGCTCGGTTATAACATGATCGACCGTCATGATTACCCGGTCCCGGATGGCGACGATCAGACCACAGGGAAATTGTTCGCTCAGGCCAGGGTCAAATACCGCAAGGGATTAAAATTCTCGGCCAGGGCCAAATACCGCATGGAAATGATCTCCGATCCGTTCACTTCCGGACGCGGCCTGTTTGAAGCTTCGGGCCGAGACGCCGGTGTCGGACCAATTCCCGAAACCTTCTCGTTTATTTTCTACTGGCAGAGGGAAGCATTGCGGTATCAGGATATCACGATTTACCCGACCGATGTTCATGATTTCGATTTTGGCTTGACATACAGGCCGGATAACAAGATGAGCGTCAATTTCGGACTCAAGGCCAAATTCGATAAGAATGGTGATCTTGATTCGCTTGATGTCGAGCATTCGATGTACCAGCCGAATCTGGCTCTGACCTTGACACCCGACCCGAAATGGTCAATGTCAGCGGGATATACTTTTGGGCATTATAAATCGCGAGGGCCGGTTGCAGTAGCCCTGTTCGACGGCTGAGCGGGCCATATGTTTACGGACGCCGGTGGCGTTCTTCACTTTGGCTCGGAATATGCGATGACCGATTACACATCCGATGCCCACAATATCTATGTCAATGCGACTTTCCTCCCGATGGAGAAGTTGCGCATGACCACTACTGTAAGCTATAATATGTCGAAAGGCGAGATGGACCAGGTCACCATGCCGGATATTACCGACCGGCTGGACGGCAATCTGTCACATCAGGATTTCTCTTTCGACGAGATGCATGAATATTCCAATCTGGAATATAGTATTATCCGACTGTCGGCTTCGCTGGAATATCTCCTGGCACAGGGAGTCACTTTCACGGCGGATGTCGATTACGCTGATTTGACTGATGATCAGGGCTACGTTTATGGAGATGAGTCCGGGTCGATGTTTATGGTCAGGACCGGATTCAGATTCGAATTCTAGAATTAAAATACTTTTAGGTTTTCCTCTTGCCCCCGCGGCCGCTTTCACATGATGAAGGCGGCCGCATTTTTATATCGATAGATGTTACCGTTATTGACGTGAGTTGATCCCATCTATGTGGGTATTATCCGGATATCGGGCAGATTATATCCCGGACATAATTTGCCCGCCCAATTGAAGAGTGCCAATGCCCATGTAATAAAAAAGGCCGCCCGTCACGCGCGGTTTTAGGAATTCATTCATTTCAAATATATTTGTCGGGGGCTTAACGGTAACCGAATAGCTCCGCGTAGATGATCAGCAGGATAAGCGACAGCCCAACAATCAGGGCCACCGCGCCGAACAGCTTAAGTAACCGCAATACAACCGGCGGTGTCGGCTGACCGATGCACTTTTTCAGCTTCCGCTCCTTAATCATGATATCGTATTCAGCCGGCCGATCAACCCGCAGTTCTTCGATGGTCATACAGCCCGAGAATATCACCGGATCCATGGGGAATCTATCCGGGCGGAAGTGGGTGTTGAAGAAGTGAACAGTGAAAATAAAGGCCACTGCCAGCAGAGCCTCATCCGAGTGAATGATGGTTGCTACATTGATTATCCATCCCGGCAGAAAGCGGGTGAAAAATTCCGGGAACCACAACATCAGCCCGGTGGTGCCGATAATGGCGACACCCCAGAAAACTGCGAAATAATCGAATTTTTCCCAGTAGGTCCAGCGTCCATAGCGGGGCCGCGGGCCGCGTCCGAGGAACCATTTGAAGGTGGCGACAGCGTCACTGATATCTTTGCGATTCGGCATCATCGAGTCCGGCCCGAAAATCATCTGCCTCCATGTTTTATTCTGGCGGCGTTTCATCCGGAAGACATCATATATATGTCCGAAGAAGTAGCTGAAAGTTATGATGGCACAGATACGGTGGATGTAACCAGCCGATTCGAAACCGCCAAGAACCTCGGATATCCACTGAGCCCATGCCAGGTATGAAAATTTGAGAGTCATTCCCGTAATTGCCAGCCCGAGGAAGCTTATGATGACCATGACATGCAGAGTTCGCTGATACGGTGTAAACCGTTGATAAATCAGCCGATCCGAGAATTTTTGACGCATCTTCCTGTGCTGTTTCATGGCCTGGAACGATCGCGGTAGCCACAGGAGAGTATGCGTGCCGGCGATAATCAGTGTTCCCACCAGCAGGGTGGACATGAACCAGAATGTGTAAAAAAGAATCGGGTATTTTTTCTTGTCGTGATGTGTGGCATGGGTCAGATACCCGGCAAATTGCCGATGCGATCCGGAATGACACTGGCCGCAGGTCCCAACAATGTTGGCCCGCGAAAGCGTGGAACTCTGCTCTTCAGGGGGCAGAATATTGTGGGTTCCGTGACAATCATAACACTGTGCCGCCGCGGCAAAGCCCAGTTTCGATACCTTTCCGTGGAAAGTATCGAAATACGTTTCGGTTACTTCTTCGTGACAGCGGCCGCACTGGCTGTAAATATTCAGGCGAAAATCAGTTTTGTCGGTCCGCGAGATCGAATGCGACTCATGACAATCATAACAACTTGGCAGATGTTTTTCAGTATCGGTTACAAGGGGAGAGTGAACGCTGCTCTGGAACTGTTCATAAATTCCCTCATGGCAATTGGCGCAGGTCTGCGGGATATTGTCTTTGTGAACGCTCGAAGCGGTGTCGGCGGCCGGCAGGGTATGATGAGCGGTGTGGCAATCGGTACACATGGCGGTTACAATCAGACCGCTTTCAATAAGACCTTTTCCATGAATACTCATTTTGTATGTCTTGAGGACCTCTTTCATGGGGCCGGTGTACCGCTTCGTGGCCTGACCGCCTTCGCGATGACAATTCCCGCAAAGCTCCGGGACATTCTTGGGAAATGTCCGCGATTTGGAATCACGTTTTCCCTTTACGCCATGCGTACCGTGGCAATCGGTACATTCCGGTGCCAGCGGATCGCCTCGATCGATCAGCTGTCCGTGAGTGCTGGTAGCGTAGGTTTCCACGACCTCGGTATGGCAGATGGAACAATCGACTTTATTTATCACCGTGGCGCAGGGGCGTTCATGAGTAGGGCTGGCTCCCGTATGGCATTGGGCACAGGTTTTATCCCGGTGCATCGAACTATGGGTCTCGAGCGTATCAACATACATGGATACCGTCTCACCGTCACGGATCGCCGTCAAATTCGGATCGGCATGGCATTTCAAGCATTCTTTATCGGCCATGCCTTCATCGTAGAAAACCCTTCGGATTTCATGGGGGGCATGACAATCGACGCATACGGGGACCTTGTTCGGTTCTTTTTCCCACAGCTCCCCGCGTATGACTTTCTTATGGACCTGCTCAATTCGGCTGTGACATTTCTGACAGGTTTTCGGGACATTTTCCCTGTGAATACTTGATTTCGGATCATTATGCGACAGAACATTATGAGAAGTGTGACAGTCGTTGCAGGCCGCAGAAACAATCAGGCCGCGTTTGAACAATCCCTCGCCATGAATACTGAGTGAATAATGAGTGAGAATGCTGTCCTGGGGAATGTCATAGGTTTGTGAAACCGGAGTGCCCTCCTTATGACAACTGCCGCAGATGAAAGGAATATTAAATTTGGTTACCTTGGAATCAGGTGAGTCAACCGGGACAATATCATGCGTGCCGTGACAGGTCCAGCATTTGGGGGCCAGTTTTTCTCCGGCTGACGCTACCTGCCCGTGCAGACTGGCGTCATACATTTCCGCAATTTCATCATGACACATGCTGCAATCAACCGGCTCGAGCTCCTCGTCATGCGGAAACTCGGTGTCCATCAGATCGCCATGACAATCGATGCAGTCCATTTCGCCGTGAACCGACCCGATAAACTTATCCAGATCGATCATAAGCGAGATTTCGCGCCCGTCCCTCTCCCTGGTCAGTTCCTCATCCTCATGACATATCATGCAGTCGTCGTTCGATTGAGCCATAACGTCCGGCGCCGGCAGTAAATACACAACCCCCGCAACGAGTCCGATAATGACTCCGCCCAAGATTTTTCTAGGTGGGAATGTAACCATGAGTTTTTGTAATAAATCTATATAAAAAAATAGTGAAAATATTTGTCAAGCACCCTTTTGTTTGTCCTTTATTTCCGGTTTCCCGGTATCTTCTTTCTCTTTGAAAATCGGATCATCGGGATGTTCCTCTTCGTACATCTTTACCGGCATTTTACCGTTTATCCAGGCCGGGTTCATAGGATATACTTTGGGACTGAATATGGTTGAATACATATGCCAGATCAAAATTGCCAGAGTCGCCAGCCAGGCTTCATAATAATGAATTACCAGCATGACGTCGAGAAAGCCCTTGGGGAACCATTGGACCGCGAAATTATCGAACCAGAGGAAAAAGCCGCTGAATATCATTACTGCCGAACCCCAGACAAGCGCCCAGTATTCGGCTTTTTCGACATAACTGAAACGGCCGAACCGCGGATGTTCCTTGTTCAATCCCAGATTATAGTAGTTCATCTGAAGAAAGTCGCCGAAATCCTTTCCGGCAGGCATCATATCTTTTATAAATTGTCTTCCGCGAATGCGCGTCAGATAAATGACATGCCAGATGACAGTCAGAATAAACAGCACAGCGGAAACCCGATGGATAACGCCTCTCAGCGAAAATGCGCCTTCATGGCCAAATATAAAATTCGCCCACCAGGAATCGGAATAGCGAAGCGCAAAACCCGTAATAACCAGCGATATAAAAGTTGTCATCAGAAAAACATGCTGCCAGACTTCGTTAAGTGTCATTCTTCTGATCAATTTATTGTTGAATATATTCTTGATCTGCTTGCGAAGATCGATCAGCAAATGCAATGCCATCAGACCGATTATAATCACAATGGCAATGATATATATATTCCTGATAATATTGGCTACCGGCGTCTGGGTAATACCCGGAGTGCCGTGAATCGGGGTCTGCGCCATTGTGACGGAAATCCCCGGGTGGCAATGACCGCATGTTTCCTGAAGATTGTCAGCATAGATTGACGATGTTTTATCGGTATGTGGCAGAATTCTATGGGCGCCATGGCAGGAAGCACAGTTGGCTACTGTCAGATCGCCCGCCTTGCTTTTCAAACCGTGATAACTGTCAACCCATGTCTGTAACCGTCCCGAAGGGATACCATACTTTTCATTAAGCCGGGCCGACTCGTGACACGGCGCGCAGGTGGCCTCGGCAACGCGCGATGGGCTGACTCTTGAACGGGGATCGGTGTGTGAGATGATGCCGTGTTCGCCGTGACAATCGGTGCAGACAGGTGAGTCGGTCTCGCCGCGTCTTACCAGTTTGCCGTGAATTCCTTCCCAGTAATCCTTTTCGATATTCTGATGGCACTGGCCGCAGGTTTTTGGAATATTGAAGTGATTAATAGAGGACTGCGAATCACCGGGTCCCAGGATACGGTGAGCGGTACCGCCGGTCGAATGGCAATCATTACAGGTCGCGGCGACATAAATACCGCCCAGTGTAGCCTTGCCGTGAACACTGCTTTTATAAACCTCGACCGCTTTTCCATAAAGAATTTCGTGTTTTTTGGTCAGGTCCATATCCTCGTGGCATTTACCGCAGGTCTCCGGAAGCCGCAATGGATTAACCTTGGATTGTTTTTCGGAGGAGGGAAGAATGTAATGATGACCATGACAGTCACCGCAACTGGGAATATCTTCCCCGAATTCCACACTTAATCTGCCGTGTTTGACATAAATATCGGCGTCATCTTCATGACAGTCGCCGCAATTGACCGGGGCGAGGTCTTCGTCATGCGGCAATTTCGTTATGGCTGTATGACAGTCAATACACTCCATATCCTGATGAATCGACATCGCCAGGGCGCTGTCATACGGAACCGAAAGCTCTTCATCGTGGCCGTCATGGCAGTCCAGACAGCTTTCGGTTTCGAGCGTTACAACCTCGTCTTGAGCCATTGCCGGACCACTGAACAAAAGCGGAAAAACAATGGTAATAGCGATTAAAAAAACCTTCTTTGTCATCTTTAGCTCAACCTGTAAGTCTCTATAATCATTTACCTTACTTCCATCTTTGCACTCTTTAATATTTATTAACCCCAAAACTTTAGTAAAATACTAAATGTATGAATCGGGCGCAAGTGAAATAATTCACATTTATGACAATTTTAGTCTGCTTTTAACGACGATGATAAAAATCTATTGGCTTGACCTTCAATTAAAAGGTGCTATATTTAATCTAAATAGTACAAAAACTCATCAAAATATGTTAATTATTGTTTTTCGCCTCACGGCGATATTTATCTTTCTACTTAGTTTCTCAGGCTCGGTCTTGGGCGATTCCGGCCGGAGATACTCCTTGAATCCGGTCGATGATCCTCTAATCCTGGAATATAGATTCGTTCAGATGAAAACATCAAAGATGAACAACCATGACTACTGGCTGCCGATCGACAGCCGCGGGACGGGGCAGATGGGCCTGTGTCTTATCGGCAATAACTGGTTACCGTCCGATTCCCTGACCTCGGTAATTTTCTATGAGGACTTGTTTATCAGTCAGGCCATCCGGCACTATAATTTTAAGACATTGGAAGTGGATGGTTTTATGCCTTTTAATTTTAATAATAGCGGTGCCGAAGAAATCACTGTGTCTTATTATTGGGATGACTCTGTCTGGCTTGAAATGTTAAGCATCGATGAGAATATGCATTATAAAAAAATGCTCGGGACCGGTATCGATCTTAACGGCAACGGATACTGGGACGGGCATGCTTTTTTTTGTAATGTCTATGATTTCAATGATGACGGATATGTAGAATTATTATTGAGTATCGATACCGGCTATGATCTTTATCCCAGGAAATTGATCTGTCTGGACTGGAAAAACGATAAGATATTATGGGAATATAATTTGGCCGGTATAATTAAAAATACAAATTTTTTCGTTACCGAACTGGGGGGATCTGACCGACCCTACTGCATGTGGTTTTGCCGTTGACGGCAGGAATTGAACGAGGGGGGGGGGATTCAGGCTCGTTCTTAAGAAAGGGCCTTTCTTAACCCGGCGGTGTTGTGCTCTCACCGCCGGGCTTTTTATTTGTCAGATACAGACAATTGATTTTTGGATCAAGATATGATAATCAGGCAAGATTTTTTTCGAAGGTGACCGCGCCAAGAACGGAGTCAACATAGAAGTAATGCTCTTTATGAAAAGGAGCATAAAACAGGCTGACCTCGACAGGGTTTATATTACCCGCGTTATATTCAGCATTATTATCCCGATTGGTAAATTCACGATAGGCAATCACCTCAGCCATGGTCAATGCTTCTTCGATACTGAGCGCGGCTTCGGCAAAATTTTCGCCCTGTTTTTCAAGGGGCATCATATCCAACCTCGGACAAGCCGCCGAGATTCGCTTGGAAAGTCGGTACATCGCCTCAAAATTAGGTATTCTGAAAGCCGGAATGGCAAGAATATCCGAACCGTAAATACCGCCGTAAAAATTCTTTAATCTTAGCGCATCATTGTTATCAAGTTTCAGTGCCCAGAATGGGAACATGCGCTGACTATCAATATTCTCGGAACCGGCTCTGTAAACACCTTTTAGTTTATAATTCATGTTACCCAGGCTTATAAGATCGCCGCAATTGTCGCAGATATATATATGAGACTGGCGATTCGGAAGATCAACACCGCAGTTATGGCATCGGTGAAACTCTACCGACAATTTCCCGAATTCAAAGCCGCCCTGTCTTTGGCCGATAAGTCGGTCCATATCGACCTCTTTGTCAATTTGATTGATCACTTTCCCGGTAACGCCGTCTAGGATAAACCAGCCGATAGTGCCCCGTGAGTTAGTACGGACAATGTAATAAGGGAAATAGATTATTACTCCGGTAGGATGAAACAGTTTTGTCCGGTTTTTTCCGTATTGCGCCTGCGAAACCGACGCAATCGACGATATCGATCCCTTCAGATCATGCTCGGTTTGCACCCAGCTCTTGACGGCGGGAAGACTACTAAAATCTTCCTCGAGATTCTCGGAAGAGTAGGGGACTATTTTGGAATATTGTGATCTGACTCCGATTGAAGGCGGGATGAAGTCAATCGGCGGTCCGGCCGACTGACTTGCCGTATAAGATGTCAGCCGAATATCGGTCATTTTTTGATCATAAGTTTTCACATTGTCGAATTCGTAATTATCGGTCGAGACGCGTTCGATTGTTTCATGTCGTACTTTAAGCAGGACGGCATCGATTTTCCAGTAAGGATAGTAAATCGGCGTAAGTGTCAGGTCCGGACCGCTTAAAGGCAGAGAATTTCTTTTCAGGTAACGGTCCAGATGAAATCTTATTTCCCGTGTGGGTTTGTCGCTCCTGATCAGATATGCCGGAGGGATTTCCGGCATTTTGATTCGTAGATTTGAACCGCAATGCGAGCAATTCAGCACGAAAAAGTCGGACTGTATCTCGAGATTGCCCCCGCAACCGGGACAGGTTAAACCGATAAAAAAGCCGTCTTTATTCCTGGACATCGGTTGCGTCATCTACCTTCTTTCCGCAGTTGCCGCAGAATTTAGTGCCTGGAATCAATTCCGCCGAACAATGCGGACAGGTCGGCCGGGCGTCAAGTTTGAATCCGCAATGCAGACAGAAATTGGCCTCTGACGGCAGTTCCTTACTGCATGACGGGCAGATATTCTGGGCCACCATGGTGTGCCCGCAACGATAACAATAACGTGACTGTTCCGGGGTGTCGGCATGGCATTTGGGACAGGTCACCGTGGCAATCGATTCCCGCTTCAGATCCTTTTGGTCCGGAGTGAAAACATTGCTTAACACGCCGGGCATCATCATCCCGATTCCAGCCGCGACACCGGCGCCGGCTCCCGAGCCGGCCGGTCCCCTGGCCGTACCCAGTCCCCGGGCCATTTCGAATTTAACGAATTTATCAAGATCACCGACCGCTTCCATGCCGGATCGCTGATCGATCATCTGCGAGACCTCTTCGGGAGGTGTTATCGAGGAGATATAAAAATCAACCAGCTCCAATCCATATTTTTCGAATTCCACTCGGACAACATTCTTAAATTCTTCGGCCAGTTCCGTGTAAATCGCCGGTAACTCGAGCACGGTATCAAGTTTCTCACCAAGCAGGTCATTCAGGCGGGCGATGATAACATCCCGGAGATAGCTCTGAATGTCGGCCGTTTCGTATTTTGCCTGACGCCCGACAATTGAATTCAAGAACAGGGCCGGCTGATCTATTTTTATTGTGAAGGCGCCGTGACCGCGAAGGCGGATTAAGCCCAATTTGCTGTCTCTAAAGGTGACAGGATGTGTCGTGCCCCATTTTAGATTGGTAAAAGTCTTTAAATTTACAAAATAAACCTCGGCCCGAAAAGGCGAGTTGAAACCAAATGGGAAGGCCAGAAGCCGGGTCAAAATTGGGATATTTAATGTTGAAAGAGTATGTCTGCCGACCGAAAATGAATCGCAGGCATGTCCATCCTTGAAAAACATTGCCATCTGGCTGTCTCTGACAATAAGCTGGGCGCCCAGCTTGAAATCAGCCGATCCCTCCTGTGGAATGCGGTATATCATTTCTTCCCCGGTAGGGTCAAGCCATTCAATTACTTCAATTAAAAGTGACATGATTAATCCTCTATCGAATTTTAGACTTTACTATGATATTCGACAACCTGCGTCACTTTCTTGAAGGTCGCGGCAATATTTTACAAAAATATTTGATTTTGTCGCAAAAATCGCTATTTTAGAATATCGAAATTGATATCCGGGAAGGGATGAAAGGTTTTTCACTGGACCTAACCGGCAGACATTTTTCAAGATTCATTGAATTTATATTAAGATAGACTTTTTCAAGTCTTTGGATTGTTTTTGAGAATAGTCAAATAGTGCAAAGGGAAGAACATGTGTAACGAAAATGGGTCATTGGTAAAATTATTCCTGACCCCGGTTATTGTGCTGCTGTTATTTTCATCGGTCTATGGTCAGAAATGGGGTAAAGTTACCGATGAAGAATGGAATCTTGCGGCACCCGTGGATTATCCGGAAGCCAATGCTGTTATATTGTTCGATATCGGACGGATGGAAGTCTCTCCGGAACGAGTCGAGCTGAAACGACATGTCCGGATAAAGATACTGAATAAGGCCGGGGTAGAGGAAGTCGGCGATGTCGGCTTTTCTTATGATAAGGACGACAAAATCCGGGGTTTGAAGGCACATACGATTACCCCTGACGGTAAAAAGCACAAGGTCGGGAAAAAGGAATTTTACACCAAGTCATTTGGCGGCCGGAAATATAAGACATTTGCTTTTCCGTCTCTTGATAGTGGCTGTATAATCGAATACAAATACACCAACTCCAACAAAAGGCTCCATCGGCTCGATGCCTGGTATTTCCAGAGTGACATATACACAAAATATTCCGAGTTTTCTCTGATATTATGGCCGGGATTTGTTTACTCCTCGGCAACCGTGCAAATCCCGGCCGAGTATCAGAATGCCAAAACCGAGTATCTCCCCAATCTGGATGATCTGGACGGGCGGCGTAACCAGAAATATACCTGGGGATTGCACGATCTCCCGCCGGTTAAGGATGAACCATACATGAGTTTTCGTGAAAATTATCTGGCCGCGATTTACAATCAACTGGTTTCTTATGAAACGCCCCATTATCGTTTCGACTATATCAAGGGATGGTCTGATATTGGCGAAAAGTTCCAGTTCTATATCGATGATTATATCAATGAAAAAGGGACCATCGAAAAATTAATCGACAGCCTGATATCCGGAATAAATGATAATCTGGAAAAAGCAAAGACGATTTACGAATATGTCAGCAGAGAGTATAAGACCAAAGATAATGAAAAAGGATACTATTTTAATCATGATAAACTGTCCGGGCTTTTGGTCGGCAAATCCGGAACCGGGGATGAAAAAAATATTTTGCTCATTCAGATGCTTAATGCCGCGGATCTGCAGGCCTGGCCGGTCCTCATCGGTACACGGGATAAGACAGTCTTCAATCCCAAACTGTATCAGGCGCAGCAATTTAATCGGATAATTGCCCTTGTTAATCTTAATCCGGAATATTATTATCTCGATGCCACCTCGGAATATTGCCCGTTCGGATTCCTGCCCCCCGAGTCACGCGCCACCGGTGGCTTGCTGGTCGATGATAAAAATTCTGAATTGGTCAAGATCATCATAAATGATCCCAACACCTTCAGGCGTGATGTTACCGATATGCACGTTAATCATGATGGTACCGTAACATGCTCTACATCGGTTCAATTCTGCGGCTATTTTGCATCCCATTATGGGAAAAGATGTGATGAGAAGAAAGCGGCTGAGTTTGTCGAAGATTATTTTCTCGATAAACTGGATGCCTCCTATCGAATGAATGACCCCTGTTTTAAACATGACAGTCTCGACAGGCTTGAGATGAATGTAACATACAGTCTTGATGACTATGTCCGGCAACTGGACAATAATCTGGTTATAAAACCGGTACAGTACTATTTTCGCGAAAACCCGTTCAAAAGCGAAAACAGGTTTTTCCCGGTGGATTTCAACTATCCCTTTATCTACCAGAATATGGTCCGGATATCATTTGAAGACAGTGTTATTTCGCGGACTTTGCCGGAACCGATACAGCTTGAAATCCCGGGGGGATCATTTAAAAGACAGTGTATGTATGATGGAAACAATGTGATCGTCAACAGCCAACTGGCGATCAATAAGCCGTTTTTTCCTCAAAATTTTTACGGTCGGTTACGAGACTTCTTCATTCAGGCAACCGCAGCTGCCGAAGATGAGGTCATCGTGGGTATTGCATCGAAATAGGCGCGGCCGATGATTAGAATTATCATTCCTCTTGTTTTTGGCT
>QNAH01000021.1 GCA_003641425.1 Candidatus Zixiibacteriota bacterium | reverse complement strand
CTGGATTCGCTGAAACTTCTTTATAATGCCTGCCTTATCGACGGTAAGCGGCTCGATGAAGCCTCGATGCTAATCCATAAAGCGGTCAAAGATTCGCTGATCAGGGAGATGGAAGCCGACAAAATCCTGTTTGCCCTTGAAAAAGCTATCTGGAAATATATTCCAAGGGAGATCACCATTCCTTTCGATATAAATTTTACCGGGCGCCTTAATGATATCGCCTCGGGTAATAAGTTCCTCTGGGTGGTGACCGATTCGGGTGCCTTCCGATACAACGGGAGCTGGCAGAAACTGGGACTTGATTACGGTCTCCCGACAGAAAAAGTCAACAGCGTTGTACTTTATAAAAAAATGGCCTTTCTCGGGACCGATACCGGGCTGGTGCTTTATGACGCCGGTTCCGTGATTCATTTCGGAGCCGATCACGGCCTTCCGCATCTGCCGGTTTCCGCGGTTGCGGTGCAAAACGATAAACGCGCCTTCGCCGTTATCGGAGATGATCTGTATCAATATGACGGCAGTGTCTGGAAAAATTATGTTGAGGTCCCGATAACTGCCGAGACGAATCCGGAAACGCTTTACAACCATTTCAAGATCTATGATTCACCCGCCGAGCGCGAGCAGTTCATTGCCAAGCTCCGCCGATTCAATGCGGATATGGCTGATGCTCCGGCTGTGCCGGAGATAAGTATCGTTGATTCGTCGACGATCCCGGACAGCACGGCCATGACTGCCGATTCATCGATTGTCGAGCCTGTCGGCGATTCTGCATCAATTGCTGAAACAGACCAGGCAAAAACCGAATCCGCCTCCATTAAGACCGCGTCAGGACGGCTAAGGGTTCCCTTTACGGCCGGAATCGAATCTAAAGTGTATGATATAGAAATAGACGGTTACGGAAGCCTTTGGGTCGGCACGGAGCACGGTCTGATAAGATTCACGGGCAAAAGATGGAAACGTTACGGCTACCGCAAGTTTCCCGTCGAGAATGATATCGCCGTTTTTGATCTGGCCCTGAGCAAGGTCAGGGGTGATTCCACCCGGGCCGAACGGCTGGCGGCCAATATTCTCGAAGTAAACGATCTGACATCGGATACCATCAAAGGCGGAGAGACGGTCGATATTTACGCCAATCCCGCCGGTGCCAGAATATATGATATACACTCATTCGGATCCAAAATCGTCTTTGCCACTGCCGGCGGGACCATATATTTCGACGGTATCTGGGGGTTCTATGACGCCCATGGGCTCAATAAGCGGGTGATCTATGCGATTGCAGAAGAGAATGATAATAAATGGTATCTTGGACGCGATAAAATCGATATCAACGCCGATGCCACCAGCGAGATGACACTGATGCACGTCAACTGGCTTCCCGAACTGGCCGACGATATCTATTATGAATTCCTTGGTTTTGTTCAAAATATCGAGGGCTGGGGCACTGTCGGCGGCAATATTACCTATCTGACCTACGGAAGTATCACACGAACCAATGAACAGGGTGTAATTGAAGGTGAATTCGATGCCTATGATGTCGCTTTCACACTGTCGTATGGAATCCCGCTGACATCGTCATTGAGCGGTGGTATTTCCGCGAAGGTCATTTACTCGCACCTTTCGGAACTTGGCGCCGGACAGGAAAAGGGCAGCGGCACTTCGACCGGACTGGCTGTCGATCTGGGTCTGCTGTACCGTATCGATCCCCGCATGACCCTCGGTCTGGCCCTGACCAATCTGGGCCCTGATATTTCATACATCGATGTCTCGCAGGCCGACCCGCTTCCGCGAAACCTGTCGGTCGGTCTGGCCTGGAAGATGGTACAATCGCAGTACAATGAGGTGCTGTTTACGGTCGAGGCTAATAAATCGCTGGCGGATAGAGAAAAATCGATTCTCGAGGATTTCCGAGATGTAGTCGCCAACCCGCAGGATGAACTGAAGGGGTTCTTTTTCAATCCCTTTACGCTCGGCGGCTTGAGTAAAGAGTTCAAAGGGGTCATTATCAACGGCGGTATAGAATACAAATACAGTTCATTTATCGCTTTCCGGGGCGGATATATTCATGACGAGGAAGGCGAAGTAAATACGCCGACACTCGGTTTCGGTTTATCATATAATGCTTTCAAATTCGATTTTGCCTATATTCCGTCGAGTGATGATGTTCCTTTGGCCAACACGATGAGATTTTCGCTCTCGGTGGGATGGTAAGCCGGATGAAAGGAAGCGGTTGAACTTATGAAAAAGACAAAAACAATAGGAATGTTCATAATAACCTTGATAGCTTTGTGCCTGACGGTATCGTCCTACGCCGGGAGCGGCAAGATTCTGGAGCCGGTTTCCATAGAGAAAAGGAAAATCGATCCCGACGACCGCCGGGTGGTGTTGAATGGATTTCATTCCGCGCCGTCGCAGCGCAATATCCTCAACCTGAAACGCGAGCATCCCTGGTCATTACCGAAAATGAACGCCTCCGCCGCGGCGGTGGACACGATCAGGCTTCTGGGACTGCGGTTCGATTTTTTGTACGAGACCACCGATGACCCGCTGACCACCGGTCGGGGGCAATTCGACCTGCGCGACACCCTTGCTTTCCGGGAGGAATTCGGTCACATGATCGATCCCTCCCCGCATAATAAAGCGTATTTCGAAAAACATTTCCAGGCGCTCAGAAATTACTATTTCTTCGTCTCCGACGGACGAATCGAACTGCTCTGGGATGTTTATCCACCCGAAGAAAACGAGGTTTATCATCTCGATAAAAGTATGGGTCACTATGGTTCGCAGAATCCGTACATCGGCCTGACAGAATATTTCATCGACTGTTTCCAACTGGTCGATACGGTCGAAACCGGACTGAATTTCGCGGACTATGATTCGTACTTTTTATTCCATGCCGGAGCCGATCGTCAGAACGATATCGGCTTCCCCGAGACGCCGTCGGACTTTTTCACCGGTTATCTTTTCCTGATAGACTCGGCCATATATGTCGATAATGACGGCAGCGATTCGACTGAAATCACCGATGCCCTGATAATGCCGGAAACGGCCAGTCAGGACAATCGCGCCACGGCGCTGAATGCTGTCATGGCCCACGAATTCGGGCATCAGCTTGGCCTGGTCGATCTTTACCGGACCGATAACTTTTTCACCCAGGTTGGTGATTTCGCCCTGATGGACAACAATGGTTTTGGGACCGGCGTCGATTTCGGTTTCGAAGTCGGTCGCGCCTTTGGAACATCGCCGCTTTACCCGATGGCCTGGTCACGCGCCTTTCTGGGTTTTGATGAGCCGGTGGTGTATCGCCAGGGAACATCGATTGAAGTCGTCGCGGCCGAGATGGCCGCCACCGGTACAAGAATTGCAAAAATACCTATCTCGGAATTTGAATATTACCTGATCGAAAACCGACAGGAAGATATCGACGGTAAGATGACTGTCATACTGGCCGACTCGACTACCTCGGTAATAATGGGGCCGAGCGATATGGAGCGGAACCTGACCGGCGAATACGATTTTCTGATGCCGGGGTCGGGCATGCTTATCTGGAAAATCGATGAGTTTGTGGCATACCTGGATTATGACGGCGACGGTTATAACAATTTCTTTGACAACCAGTTACAGAATGATGCCAGCCGTCTGTTTGTCCAGCTTATGGAGGCCGATGGTCTGGTCAATTTCGGCGGGATATATTATTCCGGCTTTGGGGCCCAGGAAGATATGTACTATGAAGGTAATAATACATCCTTCACTCCCAACACCAATCCGCCGGCCGAAGGCTACGGCGGCACCAATACACATATATATGTAGATAATATTTCAGAGTCGGGCACGACCATGACTTTTGATCTGGAGCGTGATTTTATATCCGACGGTTTCCCGCAGAGGGCCGGAATTCCCGTTTACGGTCTGTCGCCGCTGGCCGCCGACCTGGACAGCGACGGCTCCACCGAATTGATCGTTGCATCCGGCAGAAATATAATCGTTGTCAACGAAGACAGCACCGACATCACACCCTCATTCGGCCCGCCATATTACGACACGGCCTATTTCAATCTGACGCAGACTTTGCCTGTTTATCCATTGCCGATATTCGGGCGCACCGAAGAATTTATCACCGCCGGTCCCGCGGTCGGCGATTTCGGTCTCAACACCGATTCACTGTTTGTCGCCGTGGCGGCCAATCAGTGGCTGTATGTTTATACCATAAGAGACGATAATTTCGACGGGCTGGCGGAACGCAAATTCGATTCAATGAGCGTCGGTTCCCGGCCGATAGTTTGGATGTCGTTCGGTGATTCGCTCACGGTCGCGGTCGTGGATACGATCGATTCTTATATTCGGCTGATCAATGTCCATGAATCAGGTTTGCTCACGACACCGGCATCACGTCAAATATTCGAACCGGAACTTTTCGGGGTATCCAATCTGGGCGATAAATTCGCTCTAATCGCCGGCGACTCGTCGGGGGTGCGCATGTATTATGTTCCGGATGACACCTTGGACCCGATAGAATTCGATCTTGATGGACATTACACTTTCGGACCGGTATCCGCCGATCTCGATCGCGATGGATTACCCGAAGTCGTCGTAGCCACCATCGAAGGTGATATCAAGGTGGTTACTGTCGATACTTCGGCCAATACCATGACGTTGTTTAATTCACTGAGTATGTTCGAGTCACTGTACGTAAACCCGATATTTTCCGATCTGGACGAGGATGGTTATCCCGACATTATCCTGGGCGGGAAAAATACGATCTATGCCCTCGACCGAAACCTGATCAATCTGACCAATTTCCCGCTGACCATCGACCGCGCTTTCCCTGAAAACATCGTTGTGGAACCGCCGGTTGTCGGTGATATCGATCTTGACGGCGTCAAGGATGTTATCGTCAGCACCTCGGGCGGGCGGTGTTACGCGTTCAGCAGTCGGCATTCCTTCGGCGAGGCCCTTCTGTCGGGCTTTCCGCTGTCGACCGGGCTTCTCGGATACGGCTCGCCGGTGCTGTTCAAAAAGAAAGCCGGCGGCGGATTGGGATTCCTCGGATTCGACGGCTGGTTTTATACATACGATGTCGGATATGACCCGGATAAGGCCGACTGGCCGATGGGTGGGGGGAATCCCGGGCAAACTTACATGGTGCCCGACAGCATGTTCAGACCGGTGCAGACATATACCGACAATCTGCCGGAAGATGAGTTTTACTGTTACCCCAACCCGACTTATGACGGTCAGACCACATTGAGGTTCTTTGTCGGGGATGATGCCGATGTTACCCTGACAATTTATGATATGTCAGGTAAAAAAATATCGGATGAATATGTTTTAACCGGCCAGGCCGGTTCATACGTCGAAATGATTTGGGATGGCTCGCCGTTTCCCTCGGGTGTTTACCGCTGTGTAATCGAGGCTGATTTTGCCGGGGAAACCTTGACATCATTTACAGATATAGCAATAATTAAGTAGGAGAGGAAATATAATGAAAAAGGTTTTACTGACCCTTATGGCGCTGACACTGTTTATTGTGCCGGCCCGGTCCTTTGATCTGGAAAACAGTCAGCTTGAACTGCAGATACAATCCATACGAAGCGGCGGAGCCGAGTCTGTAAATGCTTATACTACCGACGATGCCCAACAGGAAGATGTTTTCACATTCGGCTTCGACGAGGAAGAAAGTATCTATGAATACGACTTCAAATCACCCAAGAAAGCCTTTATTTATTCCCTGCTGATTCCCGGATGGGGCGAGAGATACACCAAGTCATCGATGTTTAAGACTATTTTATTCCTTGGTATCGAGGCCGGGATGTGGATGGGGTATTTCGACTTTCACAATGAAGGCGAAAAACTGACCGATGAATTCGAAGATTATGCCGACGATTTCTGGAATGAGCAGTATTATCAGGACTGGCTGGTTACCAACGACATCGATGAAGACACTCTGACTCATAGCCTGCCTGATTCGCGGACACAGCAGTACTATGAAATGATTGGCAAATACGACCAGTTCAGGGTCGGCTGGGAAGATTATCAGGAAAATCCGAATCTGTACGATTCTGTTCCATCGCCTTATCGTGACGAGTACAATTCGGATCGTCAGAGCGCCAACGACAAACTGGATCAGGCCAATAATTTTATTATTTATTCCATGCTGAATCATCTGCTCTCGGCCTTCGACTCCGCCCTTGCGGCCAAGCGCCACAATAAACAGAAATCGGCTGAGATGTGGCTGTCGGTTAAAGCCGATATGAAAAAATACTCGGCCACCGAGTCAATCCCGATAATCAGGTTATCATACAGGTTCTGATATGAATAAAACAGGCAGAATGTTCATTATAATTTTACTACCGCTGATCATTTTCGCCGCGGCCGATTGTTGTGCCGATATAAATCTACCGGCCTCGCCTTTATTTCAACCCATTGAACTGGCGGCTGAACCCAACCTTGATATCCCGATATATGATACCCCGTCGGATGAACCCGCCGCGGGCGGATACGTGGCGCCGAAGTCAATTTCCAAAACCAAGGCGGTTTTTTATTCGTTACTCCTTCCCGGCGCCGGTCATTATTATCTCGGCGAAAACGGACGGGGCGAGGTCTTTACCGGGGCCGAGATAGTCTCATGGGCCGGTATCGCAGCCTTTCAGATCTACGGCAACTGGAAAGAAGATGATTATGTCAGATTTGCCGAGGAACATGCCGGAGTATCATCGGGCGGTAAGGACGAAGACTTTTACAAGAACCTTACATTCTATGACTCTCGTGAAGATTATAATACCGCCGGGCGAATTATCGATCCCGGCGACCCGTATTATCCCAACACGCGCGCTTATTACTGGCAGTGGGACAGCGATGAATCCCAGAGCCATTATCGCGATATAAGAAATCAAAGCGAAACAGCCTTTCGTAACCGGGATTTTATGATCGGTTTGGCTGTTTTTAACCGGATCATCGCAGGGATCGATGCTTTCCGTCTGGCTCGCAAAATCGCAAATACCAGGGTGGATCAATTCGGGGGCGGAACCGATGAGCGTGTCAAGTTCGATCTCAAGGTGAATCCCTTCGGTGATAATCCGAAATTCGAAATAAAATTATCTCGAAAATTTTAATGGCAAATCGATTACAGGACTATATCGGTTTCTGTCTGCTATTAACGGCGCTGATTGCTGTTGCCGGATGTGGGCCCAAAGTCAGACCGGGAAAGGAATTCGGGGCTGTCAGGGTTCCGTTTGCAATGCTGTATGAAAATCAGATTTCCGGAACTGTATTCGGTCAGAAAATTGATGATCCGATTGGTCTGGAGACGGATGATGCCGGAAATATTTACCTGGTCGATGCCGGTAATAACCGGCTGATAAAATTCGACCGTGATCTCAAACCGGTGCGCGAAGCCGGAGGGTTTGGAATTTCGGAAGCCCTTTTTAATTCTCCCACCTATGCCGCGCTTGACAACAATCTTAATCTGTATGTCTCCGATGCCGGTAATCAGCGTATCGCTATTTATGACTCCAGGCTCAACTATGTCGATATGATTTCATTGATCGATGACGATGACCCGGCCAAATTCGGCCGCCCGGGAGGTCTGGCATTCAATGATTACGGTGAATTGTGGGTGAGCGATCCGGATAATTCCCGGGTATCGGTATTCGGCGGCAATACGGAATTCAACAGGTTTGTCGGCGATGTCGATTCGTATGCGGGACTCCTGCTGACACCGAATGCGGCCGCCAAAGGCGGCAAAGGGAGGCTTCTGGTCAGCGATGAAGGTAAGGGACGTGTTTATGTTTTCGACGGCTTCGGTTTGTACCTGTTTGATTTCGGTTATGATGTATTCAAACATCCCGCCGGACTGGAGACTGATAGAACCGGACATATCTGGGTGGCCGATTCCCGGCAGTCCACGCTGTATTGTTTTGACATCAACGGGAATCTTCTTTATTCTCTGGGCACATACGGTACAGCCGGAGAATACAGCTTCAATAAACCGCGCGATGTTGCCGTCCTTACGGGAGATCGAATTGCCGTCAGCGATACCGGTAATGACCGGGTGATGATTTACAAGATTCTCTATCAGGAGTGATGTCCAGATTCCACAATATCTTTCGTCAGACCGCCTCGTTAGTTTTTCTTATATCTATAATACTGTGCGCCAATGCCGGTGCCGCGCTTAAAGTCCTCAAAGCGGATCAAATAAAATCACGGATAAAAATCCACGACGGCCCGATAGTGAACGGCTCCGACAGCCTGATTGCCGATGATATTCGACTTTCCAGAGAAGGCGATTATAATATCGACTATCTGGAGGGGGTTATCTTCCTGACGACACCGGCTGATTCCATCAGAGAACTGACTGTGTATTTCACGCCGCTGCCGTCATGGCTGAAAAAACAGTATGGTATCCTCCCCGATATTGGCGACAGTCCTCCGCCGATTAGATCGTTGCCGGCGGAACATGCCGGGCCCCGCCGGATGTCGGATGCATCGGCGATGAAAATCCGTGGCGCCAAAAAATTCTCGGTGATTTCGCAAACCGGTGGCACATCACAATTCGATCAATCGCTGGAGATGACCATCAACGGGGAAATCACACCGGGGCTTACCGTCTCAGGTTCGGTGGCCGATCGGGGTTACGATCCGTCCTATGGTGCCATCAACAGCCAGATCAGCGAACTTGACAAATTGAACCTGAAAATATCATCCAAAAACTTCTACTCCGAGATCGGCGACCTGGAATACAATCAGCTGTCCGGCTATAACGGACCGAATATCAAACAGGTAAGCGGTATCACCGCCGCTTTGACCGCCGGAAATTACAATTTCGGAGCTCTATTCGGACGCCCCCGGGGAAAATTTCGGACAGTCCGGTTCCGGGGGCAGGACAGGATACAGGGGCCTTATCAAATAACTTCGGGGAATACCATCGAGGCGGTGGTACCGGGTTCCGAGAAAATATGGGTTGATGGCAAATTACTGGACAGGGGCGCCGACAAAGACTACATCATGGATTATCCGGCGGCGACAGTGACCTTCACACCCAAAGTCCTGATCGATTCCCGTTCCAGGATCGAAGTTGATTTCGAACCGCTGACCACAGATTATCAGCGCGAGATTTATTCAGTGTCGGGCGGTACTATGGCCGGGGATTCATCATTGTATTTGAAAATTGATTTTACTCGTGAAGGCGACGACCGTGACCGGCTTAAAACCGGCGAGTTAAGCGCCGGCGATATCGGCATCCTGCAAAATATTGGTGATTCGATATCATCCAATTATAAAGACGGCGCCGTGTATGATACCACCGGCGCTTATCTCGAGCGTTTCGATTCCACCGGATACCGATTTTTTGAATATGTCGGCGACAGCCTGGGCGATTACCGGGTAAATTTCAGCCCGGTCGGTGACGGTAACGGCGATTACCTGTTCGACGGTGGTGATATTTACCGATATGTCGGACGCAATCAGGGCAATTATCTTCCGATCATACTAATACCTGTCCCGGAACGTGAAGATTTCCTCGAAACCGAATTGGGTATCAGGCCGGGGAAAAACAGCCGTCTGAAGGTGATCATGAAGCAGAGCAATTACGACCGGAACCTGTATTCCAATCTTGACGATAATAACAATACCGGAGGGCAGTATATTTTCTCGGCGGGAATCGGCGAATCACCATCGCTGCATTCAAATCAATCAGGCGTTGATATCTCTGCAAATATCATCAATAAAAATTTCAAGGCGCGGAGTCGCCGCAAAGATCCCGATCTGGAACGAAATTACCTCATCCCGACAGGCCTGCAGCCGAAAAATGATGAGCGCAATTACAAACTCGCATCATCGCTTATCATACCCGGGCCGTTCAATGTACATTTTAACTCCGGCCTGCTTGATTATAAGGATATCTTTAAGTCCTACTATGGAGCAGTCACTATCATACCTGATATGAAAAGCTCCCTTTTCCCGAGAATGACATACCGCTGTCTTAAAGCCGAATATGACAGTGCCGGGACTGTTTTCGACGGTGAAAGCGAATTGTATTCGGCGGGTTTGAATTACGACATAAACGGCAAAACGGGAGCCGCCGCCGCTTTCAGCCACGATCGGAGGTGGAATGAATATTCCGGTTCGATGCGCGGCACGACCGAGATAATATACAATCTGTCTGCCCGCTATGGTCCGGCCCGGGTCGAATTCGAACGGTATGATGAAGATACCCTGATAATCGATTGGATAAATCGTTTGACCCGATATCAGGGAAAAATCGGATTGGTCGGCAGAATCAAAGCAATCAATGGTGAAATCTACCTGACCGGAAAACGCTCTACCCGAAATGATTTGACCGAGGAACAATTTCTGGGGCGCGTGAAAATATCATACGCACCATCCGGTCAAAATCTGGCGGTAAGTGGCTCGTACGCACTATCGGATGAAAATCGGTTTGAACGAGGGGTGCGGTATATCGAAGTCGAATCGGGCGAAGGACAATACATCCTGATGGACAGCCAGTATATTCCCGATCCTGACGGCAATTATATCGAGATCGAGGAGATCCACTCCACCCAGGCGCAGGTCAGCCGAGGTGAAAAATCATTGCAACTCAGTTATAACCCGGATGATATCTATTTCAGGATGACCGCCAATACAATCGAGGAACTGCTTGATGAGGGCGATCGGAATCTGCTGTGGGTATTGCCCTTGTACTCCGATGGCAGTCAGCCGTACCTTTTAAGACGATTGTACTACCGCGAAGAACTCAAAATACTGAATTACGGCGGTTACTATTTTGCCGGATTGACATCATCATACAATTACGAGAGCAGGCGGGTCGGCGGGAGCGATTACGAAAAATACAAGACCGATATCAAGGCCTCGTTCAACGAAGCGTCGGGTGAATGGCGGTTCATCCAGGAAGGCGCTTTTTTCAAGGATGTGCGCGACGATTATTATTCGTCTCCGGGCAATATCGACGGTTTCAGTATAAAGGTGAGCGTTATCAGGAGACTAACCCGCGGCCAGATCAATAGTTCCGTGATTTACCGTTATGCCGAAGATGAAGGCGGTGCCGATTCAAGACAGTACATCGCCTCGATAAGCCCCAGATTGCGTCTGATAGCCGGGGGAGAGACATCGCTGAAAATCGAAGGATACCTTCAGGATCTCGATTCCGATGGTTTTGTGTTGTACCGCCTGACCAGCAACCGTTACGGCGAAAAGGGTGTCAATTGGTCGGTGCGCTCGGATTATAAGGTAAGGAAAGATTTGCGTATTAATTTCTCATTCAGCGGAAGACATTCCAATAATCGAAAACCGAGAATAATCGGACGGGGAGAGGTCATTGCGAATTTTTAGACTGACCATATTGTTAATTGTCCTGCTGGCCGTCGATGTGATATCGCAGACAACGCGAGTCGCCTTCGATGACGGCACTGAAGACTGGCAGAGAAAGGTCGAGCGGTTGGCCGTTCGTCCGGGAATAACTGTCGATTCACTGACTGTCTATTTGACCGATAACGGCTTTCTCGATAATCATGTTCGTTTTTCAAAATCGGATTCCGCCGGTATTATGCAGGTATCTTTCGGCCCCCGCTATAATCTGGGGTGCATAATCATTGAGGGGGAGCAGTCGGACAGCCTTATGGTCAACAACGTCTTTTCCGCCGAAAATGTCAACGGTACCATCGACTCGATCATAGCACAATTCCGAAACGACGGGCATTATTTTACATCGGCCGTGCCGCTTGGATTTGAAAAAAATAAAAATGATATTGAACTGACTCTGCAACTGGCCAAAGGGCCGGTTGTCCGGATATCGCAGGTGGAACTGACCGGACTCGAGAAAACGGATGTCGGTTTTATGCGGCGATATATCCCGATCCGGACCGGAGATACTCTCAAAGAGATCGCTGTCGGCGGCTCGGCCGAGATGCTTGAGGGGCTTGATTTCGTGACCCTGACCGGGTCACCTGAGATTATCCCCGATGCCGGCTATGAAACCGCCCGCGTCCGCTACGAATTTATCGAGATGAAACAATTTTACTTCGAGGGTGCGGGCGGGTATATCCCCGATGATGACGGCTACTATATCTGGTACATCGACTTACGCGGGCGAAATCTTTTTGGGCAGGGAGAGAAAGCTGGAATTCTGGCCGATTCGAGAGAGAAATACAAGTCAATATTCAGGGTGTACTATGGTCAGCCTTTGTTCTTATTCGGCCCGGGTGATTTCCTGGCGACCGTCCGGACACGCGATTATCGCGATCAATTTTATGAGTTCGGAGTTTCGGCCGGGTATGAATTAAGTCTTCGTGGCGGCTATTCACTGGGCGCCGATCTGGGATGGAAAAATGTCGAACCGTCATCTGGCCTGCTTCGTGCTTTCCGAGTTTACGAGGTCGGTGTCGGAGTAAAGGCCGGAACTCTCAGGGAGTATCGCGGGGCGCCCTTAACGCTGGTCCTTGACTGGAATATAAAATATTCCGGCCGAAGATATAAGCAAGCTGAAGATACCACGGCACTTCAGCGGGCGGTTTACAACGACACCCGCACCAAATTCCGCGCACAGGCGGCCGGGACAATATATGGTCCATTGGCCGGTTATCTTGCCGCCAAGGCATCCGATATTGAAAGCGGCGAAAAACCTCTCCCGGTATCGGAACTGTTTCTTTTTGGCGGAACCGGGACATTACGTGGATACCGCAATGATCAGTTCTCCGCCTTTCGGCTGATCCTTATGACCGCCGAAATGCGGCTGTTTTTCTCAAGAAATGATTATCTCTATCCGTTTGCCGACGGTGCCTATTTTGAAAACTATATTTCCGACGTGAAAGGCGAGTATAAAAGAGATGATGATTTCCGCCGGGGATATGGATTTGGAGTAAAACTCAGTTCGGGCGCCCGTCAGCTTCGTGTCGAATTTTCCTGGGGTGATGATTCGAAATTCAGCGAACCGCGCCTGGGCGTATCTCTTACCGGGCAGTTTTAAATATTGACTATCGGCACCGACAGGCTTATCGTTGTCGGATGCAAAGGCTTTTCTCGATCATTCAGCTAATCAGATTGCATAATTGCATAATAGCAGGTGCGGGTGTCTGGGTCGGCGCTTATCTGGCCGATGTTCCGCACGATAATATATATGTATATCTGACCTCGCTGGCAGCCGCCCTGGCCTGTGGTGCGGGAAATGCCTTCAATGATTTTGTCGATGTCGAATCGGATAGGATCAACCATCCGCACCGGCCGCTTCCAAGCGGACGAATTAAATTGTTCCACGCCCTTGTTACCGCCTTTATTCTCGGGATCTTTTCATTGATCACGGCCGCCCTGGTCAATCCGATTGTACTTATTATAATTTTCCTGATCCTCATACTTGTTCTGTTTTACAGTCTGAAACTCAAGAAAATAATTTTGCTTGGCAATCTGGCGGTCGCAACAGCAGGTGCAATGCCATTTGTCCTGGGCGGGCTAACCTCGGCCAAGACTTCATTTTTTACCCTTCCCGGAATATGGGTTCCGACAGCATTTGCCCTCGTTTTTCATTTCGGGCGGGAACTTGTCAAAGATATGGCTGACCTTAAGGGGGACACTGATTCCAGATTGCGGACTCTTCCTGCACTTGTATCCCCGTCCGTATTTATGGCGGTTGTGACAGCGGTGTTTATTTTATTGATAATAATGACATTGATACCCCTGAATTATGATTGGTATGGAATATTTTATACATATATAGTTATCCTGCTGGTTGATACTCCACTTGTGCTTTTGATTATATACTTATGGCTGTCGCGACGGAAGAAGCGGTTTGCGGAATCCGGTAGTATTTTTAAGCTGTTGATGGTGGCAGGTTTAGTTGCTTTTATCGGAGGAAAAATTTAAGTTTTTTTGAAACCGGTAAAACCGGTCCGAGTATAAACATAATTGCGCCGGCTGATAAGCCGGATTAAATTTTTAACTGATTTGTTATTATTTTCTTAAACTTGCAGGATATGGAAAAAGAAAAATATAAAATAAGGTGGTTTATCTATTTCCTGTTGATCCTTGCCGTTTTTTCGACCGGAAATATATTTG
>QNAH01000020.1 GCA_003641425.1 Candidatus Zixiibacteriota bacterium | reverse complement strand
TCAAACCGTTTTCATAAGCCTGGTTGGCCATCGGACTGATAATGAAAAAAGTTAGAATCAGTGCCAGGGCAATCAGCAACTGGTTCGGCGGCAACTGCTGTGTTCCTATGGCCTGGCGAAGGAATCCCAAAACGACAACAATTCTGACAAAAGATGTCATCATCAATATGATCGATGGCGCCAGAGTCAGGACAGTCAACAGAAGGACTATCTGAAGTGTTGCCGATAAATCGCCGGGATCGGATGATTCCTCGACCTCGACCGATACTTTGGGAATGGCCTGGGCCTGGGCGATTCCGCCCAGTATTATCATGGCCAGCACGAGATAGACAGCGAGACGTAATATGCCTTTCATTTCAATCCTATGAACTTTTTAAAATCCTATTTATCCGGCATCCTGCCGGAAATTTCCATCAGGCCGTTTGCGGCCTTTTCTTGTCACTGTCAAGCCGGGCGCTTTTCAACTTTCCAATGTTGAGCCCCGCCAGCTTGATTTTGGCGTCATTCATGACACCCGCGAAACCGGTTAACGGTTTTTCCGTAGCATATTCCGACAGAATCTTCGCCGTTTGCTCAACATCCAGTTCCGCCAGAATATTTATGCCCGTATCGGCCACCCCTACCAACACCGCCCTGTCGGCGTAACGGATCAGCGACACCGATTTCTTCTGGGCGACATAGGTGGTCTCGAGCACTTCGATTATTTGTTGATTCCTGTTTCCGGACAGTTTGTTTCCCATCATCCGCCTGAGAATATACAGGAAACCATAGATCCCGGCCACCACCACCATGAGCGCGGTCAGCAATTTGGCCAGCGACCAGTACACCGATTCGTTCAGTGGTGATACATGCCCGCTGATGTCCGCCGCCGGGGATTCTCCTCCAGCCGGTTTCAGGGCATCTCCCGCCGAGACATTACCGAACTGCGACACCAGCAAGGCCGTGGAAACAATGATTATTATGAGAATAATCAGCAGAATTTTTTTGTTTCTCTGACTCATTGCAGGTTCTTCAACCTTTCTTCGGGAGAGACCAGGTGCGTGATTCGCAATCCGAAATTTTCTTCGACCACGACAACCTCTCCGCGCGCCACCTTTTTCTGGTTGACCAGCAGATCGACCGGCTCGCCGACCAGCTTGTCAAGCTCCACTATCGAACCCGGGCCGAGCGCCAGGATATCGGAAATGTGCATCCGGGTCCTTCCCAGCTCGATCGATATCGGTAACTCGACGTCCAGAAGCAGGTTTATATTACGCGGTTCATGTTTTTCCGATCCGACCGAGAGCTGTTGAAAATCAGCCTGTTTGACGGCCGGTTGCTTCTGATCCGGTGATTCATCGCTCGACGTGAAAGTCTCGGCCGCGGCTTTCTGCATGGCGGAATCGACCTCTTCGGTGCTCAACAGGTCGGGGGAACCATGATCTGCGGCTTCATCTTCACCGTCCGGCTGATCACCCTGCCCGTCAGGCATTGGTATTGACTCCGCCGACTGCACGTCCGGATTCTGATCCGCTTTCCCTTCCGGTGTTCCTTCGGATTGAACATTCTGTTCTTCGGCAGCGTCATCCGATGCATCGCCGTTCATGGGCATTTCAATCCCATTTTTTTCATCCATGTCCTATAACTCCTTCTTGATAACCGGATATACCTCGGTAATCTGGCCGGCACGCCGTTTTCCAAACAGGCCCGGCCGGCAGTAATATTTCTTCCTGTTGTTCACCAGCAGTTCCGCCGGAGAATTTATCTTGGTGTCGGTCGAGATCACATCCCCGACCTTAAGATTTAAAAAGTCTCCCATCTTTAGTTTGGTCCGCGCCAGCGAAACCGAAACATCGACCCCGATATCCTGAAGATTTTCCCGGTTTGTATCGGTTGCCGAATCATCCGATCTTTTCTTGGTGGCGTCGATCCAATTCTGCGCCGAAAGTCTGGCTATAACCGGCTCGAGAGAAACGTAAGGGTAACAGATCGTCAACAGGCCGGTCGTTCTAAACAGTTTCAATTGCAGTGAAACAACAATGACCGTTTCGCCCGCCGGAACCACCTGGACAAATTGCGGATTGGTCTCGAGCGTTCTTTCTTCGATTTTGATAGGGGCGATATTGTGCCAGGATTTTTCCAGATCCTCATACAACCGCCTTGTGATCCGGGTCAAAACCGTTTTCTCGATACCGCTCAGCTCCCGCTCGATCTCCAGCATCTTCTCGCCGCCGCCGAATATCCTGTCGATGAAGCCAAAAGCCAGCGATGGATTGAAATCCATTACGCACAGGCCCTCAAGCGGTTTCGCGGAAAAAGTATACGTGCAGGATGGCGTCACCAGGGACATGATATACTCTGAATAGTTGATCTGATCCACCGAAACCAGATCCACATCGACCATCGTCCTGAGAACGGACGACAGGCTGGAACCGACATGGCCGGCATAATTGTCATGCAGGTTTTCAAGTGTCCGCAACTGGTCTTTCGATACCCGGTTGGGATGCTTGAAATCGTACGCATGTATCGTCTGCGCTGTACCGTTGGTTGACGCCGGTGTCAGGTTGGGCTGTTGCTGTTCCGTCGACACGGTCGTCAGCAGAGCGTCGATTTCATCCTGTGTTAGAATCTTAGCCAATGTCCTTCTCCCTGTCCTCTACTGCAAAATAAAATCGGTGAAATAAACCGCCTCCAGATCCTCGGCATGCATCAATTGCTCGACTCGCTTCCTTATCTGATAGCGCGTAATCTCTTTTTCTTTCGGGTCCGAAAGCTGTTCAATTGTCTTCGAGCCCAGGATCGTAATCAGGGCATCCTTGATGACCGCTTCCCGTTTTTCGAACTGGGCGACAGTCTCTTTGGAACCGACCTCGAAACCGATCGAGACCGACAGGAACCTGGTACCACCGGTACCCGACGGGTTGACGATGATATCTTCCATCATAAACATCTCGCCGGCGCCGTGATGTTTTTTATCGCCCGCCTTTTTCTCATGTGTCTCATTTTCGGCAGAAGCTGTCTCCGATGATTTAAGGAATTTGACCCCGGCGAAGTACCCTCCGCCGACCATGGCCACGGCGATAATCAGATAGATCAACCACGACATCTTCTTACCGGATTTCTTCTTCTGGCCCTCTTCTTCGGCCATAACCGTTTCATCTGGATTTAATCTATCATCAATCGGCATCTGATATTCTCCCCCTTCTGTCTTTATTCTCTTCTGCGTTCGCCTTCCATTCGATTGTGGATGCCATTTTCCGGAAGACGGCCACTCTCTTTATTATTTCATCGGGCGTCTCCCGAACCATAATCTTCTTGCCGTCGATAAGGCTGATTATGGTGTCGGGAGTCGACTCGACAAACTCGATCAGGTCATCGTTGATGATGATTTCCTGATTGTTTAATTTCGTTACTCGTATCATTTAATTACCAATCGTTATCTCTTCAGGTTGACCAGTTCCTCAAGCATCTGATCCGATGTCGTGATAATCCGGGCATTGGCCTGGTATCCTCTCTGAGAGATGATCATATTGGTGAACTCGGTCGCAATATCGACCGAGGACGACTCCAGGGCTCCCGATGAGATCTTGCCCGAGATTGTCTCTCCGGCAACACCCACAATCGGCTCACCCGAGTTGGCCGAGGTCTGATAAAGCGACTGTCCGGCCTTGATCAATCCGGCATTGTTGTTAAAATCGGCCAGGACAATCTGCGCCAGAACACGGCTGACACCATTGGTGAAAATGCCGAAAATGTTACCGGACTGGTCAAATGAAATCTTGTCCAGAATTCCCAGCCCGTGACCGTTCTGGTTAAGGACCGACGCGGTATGGGCCGAGGCAAACCCGGTCAGACCGTCGTACTGTCCCGGCGTTCCGGCATCGATTACAACATCGACGACATCGGCGCCGTTATTAGGATCGAAAGTCAATGAGGTTGCGCCGCCGATATAATCGAATGAAAACAGCGAACCGTCGGGATTGAATTCGACCGTGCCGCTGCCGCCGCCGGTAATCACCTCATTGCCCAGAAATGATGCCGACCATGTCCATTCGTTCTTTTCGACCGATTTTAAGAACTCGATCGTCAGGGTGTGCTTGCCGCCCTGGGAATCATAAACCGTTGTCGACATGGCATGCGTAGTATCATCCGTTTCGATAATGGCCGTTCCGGCCTGAAGACCGTTCAGCGCCTCGATCTCGACACCGCCGCCGCCCAGACCTTCGACACCGATTGCCAGACCGGTGTTTTCATCGGTCACGATATCAAGACTGATGGGCGGCTGAATTTCGCCGCTGGTCGGGTCAAAAAGATCGTTACAGACAAAGCTGTGATCGGTTCCGTTATCGATCAGTTGAGTCGTACCGTCGGCAATTCCGAAAATCACACCGGAGATATTACCGGTCGTGTTCAGACCCAGCGGATCGACACTGAGCTGCGACACCGACAATTCAATGTTATAGTCGGCACCGGCTTTGGTCCGGGTCAACTGTATTTCACCACCGACCAGTTCCGCCTTGACACCGCTGATCTGATTGATAGCATTGATCAGATCATTAACCGTGGAATTTACCGAGGCTACCGATACGATATCGGACTGAAGCCCGCCATCACGGGAAATGGTGAATCCGGTGACATCGGTGACACCCAGGCTGGCCAGGGTCATGTTGCCCGTCAATATCGTTCCCGGCGTACCGCTTGCGTTGTTGCCGACATTGGTCCCGGCCCATGTCGAATTGGTCGCCTGGCTTCCGGTGATTGTCAGCGTATGCGTTCCACCCGCTCCATCGACGGTTGGTGTATTCGAAACCGTGGTTATACCGGTTGCACCGGCGGATATAAGATGAGCATTCGATTCGGTTGCAACAGAATTAAGGTTATTGCCCAGCGTGATACTCGACGTCGGCTGAGCCGGGTCCTGCTGACCGAACGGCATCGTGATATTCCCAACCGTCGCTGTCGACGGGATATTGCCGTCGGCATCGGCCATACGTCCCTGGACAAAAAGTCCGGTGGACGGATCAACCAGGTTAGAGTTGGCGTCAAATCCGAAAGATCCGGCGCGTGTGAAGTACTGACCGGTATTATCCGACAGCACAAAGAATCCCGAACCCTGGATCGCCAGGTCGGTGATTTGACCGGTCGTTTCCAGGCCGCCCTGCTGGAACAGGTTATCGACCGTCGAAACACTCATGCCCAGACCGAGTTGCACCGGATTCGTTCCGCCCGATATCTCCGACGGCCGTCCGGCGCCTTTGTAGGTCTGTACCAGCGCCTCACGAAAGGTGACACGCCCGGCTTTGAAACCGATAGTGTTGACATTGGCAATGTTATTACCAATCACATTCATTTGTATCTGATGATTCTGCAACCCAGATACACCGGCAAACAATGATGCCATCATAACTAAAAACCCTCCTTACCTGAAGGCAAGGCCTCCCCGTCTCGATACGGGGTCCAGCCCTGATTATTGTTTATATTACTTATTTTCATTTCTCTCCTAAAGGATCACCGCCGAGTCGATCGACGTAAAAACGCCCTCCTGAAGATTCGTCCGGCTGAAAGCGGTGATTATGGTCCGCGTCGGAACTGAGGCGACATAAGCCGCATTGTCATCCAAAATCAGCGTGTCTTTCGAGCCCTTTCCGGCGGCTTTGTCGATCGCTTGTGAAAGCTGATCGAGCTTCTGATCGGTCATCTCGATCCCCCTCGAAAACAGGCGTTGCCGTGCATGTTTCGAGAAATTGACATTATTCGTTCGAGCTATTTCCTTGGAAAATGTTTCCTTGAATGATTCCGCCTTCTTGTCGACCGACTGATTTTGATCGGCCTTGTTCTTGTTGACAATCTCCAGCAGATTGACTTCACGGTTGAAATCAGTGACCTTCATTGCTTAACCCTCATCTTCCTCATTAGCCGCTTGGATCGAGGTTACCTCGGCCAGCGATATCTCCAGACCATTGATTTGCAGATAGGCCGAACCGTCGCGGTAAACGACACCGTCCACGATACCTTCAACATAGGTCGACGGTGTGAAACTTTCACCCTCGCCATTGACGGCGCTGATCTGAATCGTATAGAAACCGGATTCGAGACGATCGCCGTTTTCATCTTTGCCATCCCAGACAATTGAGTTTCCGCCGGCGGCGATATCTTCCATATCCAGAGTCCGTACAACGGCGCCATCGGCGTTCAGGATTTCGATAGTGACGCTTTGGGCATATTCCGCGCTGGTATAATTGATCTGCGGTAGATTGTCTTCATCGAGATAGATATTGCTGAATGTCGCCTGGACTTCCCTGCCGATCAACGAGGTCGCATTGGTATTGTTGACCGTTTGCATCTGCAGATAATCCCATTCCAGCGACTGCTCCAGCAAAGCATTCATATTCTGCATCTGTTCCAGTGATGAAAACTGGGCCAGTTCCGCTATAAACTCCGTATTGTCCATCGGCTCCAAAGGATTCTGATTGGTCATCTGGGCCACCAATAACGTCATGAAATCATCTTTGTCCAGAATCTGGGACGAGCCGGTCGCAACAGGATTGCCGTTGCTGTCGGTCACTACTGGTGAAATTATTCCCACAATATCCTCCTAAGCCAGCCAGTTTATTCCTGACGAGCTGATATATTGATTCCGGGCCGATACACCCGTGATCACATTATTTTCGTTTTCATAGCCATCGAGCTCGTTCATCCAGCCATACCGACGATTCCCGCCGGCGCAGTCGCTTCCGTGGGCATGGCGTTGACCCGTCTGGCCGCCGCCGACCATTACCTGGAATGAATCAAGCCGGACACCCTTGTCGGCCAGATCCTCGAGAAGCTGGTTGATATTGGACTCTACCGCATGTTGCGCGATAGGGGTATCTACCACCAATCGTCCCATCACATTCTGGCCGCTCGACGATAACGTCAGTCTGACCGTTCCGAGGTTTTCCGGTTCGAGCTTTATAAATACTGTCTGTCTGCTCTGAACTTTTTTTGCGCTTAGATTTTCAGGGACAACAAACTTCACCGGGGTCGTCTCACGCGCAGGCGACATCGTTTCTATTTTGGCTGTTTCTGCCGAGGTCGATGTCGATAAATCGGTATTGACCCCTTTCGCAGGCTGTAAATCAACCGGCTTGTCAGCAACATTCGCTTTTATATTTAATTTACCATTGTCGTCAGCAATCTTGACTTTCGGGGTGTCGCTATTTGATTCTGGTCCGGCAACAGTCTTTACCCGCTCCGTGCCACCCACCGATTCATCGGTCACATTATTTTTTAATGGCACCCCGGTTTGTACCTTATCAGTGTCTGTCTTCTTTGAATCCTTAATATTGAAATTCGCTGTCCCGGTATCGATATTGATCGTCTCAACCTTTGCCGCATCATGGAATATCCTGACCTGCCTGATATTCAGGTCGTCTTCGACCTGTTCGAAAATTTTACTCGCCGCCTCATACTGCAATGGGTCGATTTCATTATTCTTTACTTCCATACCGGCTCGGTTGACCGCAAAATCGATCGTCTTATTGTCGGCGGCGTTAATATTATTGTCTTTGATCCCGGCATTAACCGATTTATTTGTCTCGACATTATTCGTGATGTCCGGTGTAACATTTCCAATCGTGTTATCAATATTAACGGCAAACTCGGATACTGGATTCGAAACCGCACCCGTTTCGGCTAAAGCAGCCTTGGAATCGATCAAAATCTCCGATTTGCCGGTCCCGGCATTCGACATTACTTTCAGGCTCCCGGGGTCATTATTTTCGGAGTCATTTCCCAAAATGACCGTCGCCTGTTTACCCGCTATTTCCGCGTTAACCTGCAATTTTAACAGCGCTTCGGCATTATCCTCGGCACCTTCCGGAGTGACCTCGAGCATGATACCATCCGACACGACCGCGGCATTGCCTTCATTGATCTGCAACCCCGGCAGAAGCTCCGGATCGAATTGAATCATACTCCGGAGAATGTTATCCTCGATATCTTTCAGATTTTTATTATCCGAAAGTCCACCCTTTGCGATAGATATACCGCCCAGGATTCCGGCGAAATCTCCGTTACCCTCTTTTTGCGGCGCACCGGATACGGCATCCTTCGGCGCTTGGGCGCTGTCGGCACTTATATCGGCCATATCCATTATTTGCATAAAGGCGTTCAATTAATCCTCCAGCACCGTGATCATTTTTGTGGATAATTTGGCCGCCCGCTTGGGAGGCATCAGCCCCAGGATTTTCGAGGCGTTGGCCGATTTCATTCGCGGCAGTATCGAAATGACAACCTCATCGGAAAGGTTGGCGAATAGTTTCGTCACTTCATTCGGCTTCATACCGTCGTACAGCCGGGCCAGCTTGATAATCCTGCTGGACTCCGCCTGCTCGATCTTGATCAATCCCTGGTCGATTTTATATTTCAATGCCTCGAGCTCTTTTTTCTCTACTTCAATCTTGTTTTTTTCTTCAATCAGATTGGCCATCTCTTTTTCTATCCAACTCAGAGTATCCAGTGAATCCTCCGGGGTCATACCCAGTCCACCGGCCTCGTCTTCCGGTGTAACAAAGAGAAAATCCAGCTCTTTCATTATTTCTGATGTATCGATCTCGATTTTGGCGACATCTTCTTTGGTAAATTTTTCCGGCTCCGCGCTTTCCGGTGTAGCGGTTTTCTCATCGATCGTCTTGTCCGCCGGCTTCTTAGCGACTTCCGGCGTCTTATGGGATTTGGTGGCTGACGAGTCGATTGCGGCTGATTCGGCCGAAATGATCTCCGGCTCGATTTCCTTATTGCCGTCAAATACAAAGGTGAAAAGTACCACTGCAAGGGCGAACGATCCCAAAGCCGAAACTGCCGGAATAAGGAACTTTTTTAACCACCTGAAAAGTAGCAGCTTCTTGAAAAGTGACAGCTTACAGGCCGCTTTTTCTTCGGCATTTTCGTTTTCTTCAGCCGCTTTTAAATCGTCGATGCTGCTCGGTTTCTTGTCTTTTTCGTTTTCTTCAACCATATACCAATAGACCTGTTTATATTTTTCCGGCAAATATTAAAGCACGGCGCGTGCCGGAATATTTACAGCGCTACATAACATACTGTACAGCAATACCATACACCGCCGGCAACGGCATCCGGCAAGCACTCTGTTCGACCATGATCGAGAAAACTTTTCCCGGTCGTCAGAGAAGTTTATTCAATTATTTCTGTAATCGAGCCATCATGATTCAGATGACATTGGATTATAATCAGGTATGTAAATATCATCATGAGGCAGACATTATATGTCCGGTCAGGTAAGCATCACCGGCGTCATCAATTTGCATCTCGAGAATTTCTTTCCCGCCTCCATACCCCTCCGGGACAGCCGCCTTCAGATAGTTGTCGGTAATTCCCCAGTAATGATCGCCGCGGCGGGCGCGATGCTCCGAGATCACATACGCGGTCCGGCCGACTTCTCTCTGCAAAGCGGCCGCATAATGCTTTTTCGATATTTTCCGCAAAACCGCATTCCGTTCCTTAATAATCTCCGGTTTGATCTTATCCGGCATCTCCGAAGCCATCGTGCCGGGACGGTCCGAATACGAAAAGACATGCAAATAATCCAGAAGGCCGGACTCCGCCACCCTGATCGACTCTTTAAAATCATCATCGGTCTCGCCCGGAAAACCGACAATAATGTCCGCACCGATCACCGCCTGCTCAATCTTTTGTTTGACATTGCCGACTATCTCGAGATACTTCGCCGAATCATACGGCCGATGCATTAGTTTAAGAATCCGATCCGATCCGGATTGAAGCGGGATATGCAGGTGCCGACAGACACGGCGGCCGCCTTCGTTCATAGCCGCCACCAGGTCATCGTTGACTTCCTGCGGTTCGATCGACGACAATCGAATTCTTGGAATCGTCGTCTCCTTAAGTATACTTCGCACCAGCCCGCCCGGAGATTTTATATCCCCGTGTTTGTACTGCCCGATATGCACGCCGGTCAGAACGACCTCATTATATCCATGCTGATGAAGCAGATTTATTTCCGATATGATCTCGCCGGATGGCCGGTTGGTCAGTTCTCCCCGGACCAGCGGAATAATGCAGTAAGTACAGCGCTGATTACAGCCGTCGCCGATCTTTATCCAGGCCCGGTTATGCTTATGGAATTCCGCGATAGCATCAGGTTCCGCGGCCCTAATCTCGGAATCGAAAAGGGAGGGGAAACTTCGTCTCAGTATATTGATAATGTCGTCTTTTTCACGATTGTTGACAATAAGATCGACCCCGTTCAGCCGGCCCACCTTTTCCGGATCGGCTTCGACATAACACCCCACCACCACCACCGCGGGATCATCTTCGCGGCGCGCGGCCCGGGAAATAATATTCCGGCACGAGGCGTCGGCACGGCCGGTGACCGTGCAGGTATTGATTATATACAGGTCGGCCTCGTCATCGAAGGCGACCCGCTCAAACCCGCATTCAATAATCCGGGCGGCGATTTTCTCCGTCTCATACTGGTTCAGACGGCAGCCGATTGTTTCAAGAGCTACTTTTTTCATTTCGCTATTATACGTATACCAAGCCAAAAAATAAAGCGGCGATTGCTCGCCGCTTTATATCTATAATACATCAAATGCAGATTATTCGCCGTGTGTTATTCCGACGGCGCGGATGGCATATCATCCTTTTTCGGCTCTTCTACCGGGGCCTCATCAGCCGCCGGTTCCGGCTCCGCCGCTGTTTCGGCAGGAGCAGCCGTCTCTTCCGAAATCTCCTCAGCCGGAGTATCGGTTTCAACGGGAGCCTCGGCCGGGGCGTCTTCGGATGAACCATTCGCCGTCATCAATTCAGAGGAACTTTCACTGATGACATCACCCATCGTTACCGTTCGCGTGGGATGTTTGGCGACAAACTGGTCAAGCTCGGTCTTCTCACGTTTCTTGTAATAGGCCGAGACCGACAGCACTATCTTATGCGCCGGCCGATCCAGTTCGATAACCTGCAGCGGGATCTGCTCGCCTTCATGGAAAGCGTCGGCAGGATTCTCCAGGTCCGGTTTGCCAAGCTGATGCGTCGGCACGAAACCTTCGACTTCACCGTCAAGCTCGACTGTCACACCGCGATCGAGAACGCGGGTGATGGTGCCGAGACAATCGGTTTCGACCGCATACTTCCTGGAAATCTCCGGCCACGGATCATTCTTGAGCTGCTTGTAACCAAGTGAAATACGGCGGTTCTCATGATCGATTCTGAGAATCTTGATATCGATCTTGTCACCCTTCTTCATCAATTCCGAGGGATGCTGGATGCGCTTGGTCCACGACATATCGGAAATATGAATCAGACCGTCGATGCCTTCCTCGAGTTCGATGAAAGCGCCGAATGCGGTCAGGTTGCGGACCTTGCCCGAGACCACTTTACCAACCGGATATTTCGCTTCGATAGTTTCCCACGGATCCGGCTCCATCTGCTTAATACCAAGCGATATCTTTTCGTTGTCACGATCGACCGAAAGAACGACAGCATCGATCTTGTCCCCGACATTCATGATCTTCGACGGGTGCTTGATATGCTGCGTCCAGGACATCTCGGATATGTGAATCAGACCCTCGACACCCTTTTCAAGTTCGACAAAGGCGCCATAGTCGGTAATCGACACCACCTTGCCGGTAACTTTCTTTCCGATCGGATATTTCTCTTCGATATTCTCCCATGGATAAGGAGTAAGCTGTTTCAGACCGAGCGAGATACGCGAAGTCTTATCGTCGAAGTCCAGTATTTTAACCTGGATATTGTCACCAAGATTTACCAGCTCGCTGGGGTGCTTGATCCGGCCCCACGACATATCGGTGATATGCAGCAGGCCGTCAACACCGTCGAGATCGATGAAAACACCGAAATCGGTGATGTTTTTGACAATACCCTCGCGAATCTGGTTGACCTCGATCTCGCTTAACAGGGCGTCGCGCTTGGATTCCCTTTCTTCCTCGAGAACGATCCGGCGCGAAACCACGATATTACGACGGCTCTTATTGAGCTTGATGATTTTCAGTTCCATCTCGGTGCCGATCAATGCGTCGAAATCGGGCACCTGCCTCAGGGCTATCTGGGAACCGGGCAGGAAGGCATCGACACCCATAATATCGACCACCACACCGCCTTTGATACGGCGGACAATTCTACCCGTAGCCAGATCGCCGGCATCATGGATTTCGCGGATCTTGTCCCAGACCATCATGAAATCGGCTTTCTGCTTGGACAAAATCAACTGGCCGTTGGAATCCTCGATCTGCTCCAGGTAGACATCGATCCTGTCGCCCACGGCGATATTGATCGGTTCCGGGAATTCACTCAGAGGGATGATTCCTTCCGATTTAAAACCGACGTCCACGATCACGTCGTCTTTGGATACACCGAGAACGGTTCCGCTGACAATCTCACCTTCTTTGATATCTTTGATGGTGCTGTCGTACATCTCGAGAAGTTGCGCGTATTCATCTTCCGAATACTCTTTGCTGTCGATCTCGGTCAGTTTCATCGAGGCAATCGATTCGATCTCATCCGGCTCGGGAGCAACGCTGACTTCTTTTCTGGCAACCGCCTTTTCAGCCAATCGTTTGATTCTGGCGGTGACAAGCTTTTCCTGCGGTTTTTTTACTTCGGCTACGACTTTGACTTCCTTAACAGCATTCGTCTTGACCTTCTTGATCTTCTGCGTCTTGGTCTTTTTGGCCGTCACAGCTTTACGCTTGGTAAGCTTCGGAGTTTTATCACCTCCTGTCTTTGTGGATTTCTTTACAGTTTTCTTTTTGGCTTCAGCCATTGTTGAAAAATCCTCCTTCGTACTATATTTATCCCTGAGTGGTAAACCGCTCGGGCGGGATATTCGAATATCAAATAAGCCGATCTAACCTATATTTTATCGACTAAGCTTCACAATATTGAATATAATATCTCTATTGTCAAGCGATATGAAGACGTTTCTGCAAATCTTTTTTCAAATCAGAGATTCGATCCATGATAGCCTCCGACAGCCGCCGATACCCGGCCTTGTTGTCCTCGTATTCGCCCAATTCGCTGCTGCCAATCGGTTTACCAAATATGATCGCCAGCTTCTCACGCCCCAGAAAACATGCTTTTTTATGATTGGCTCCATGGATATATGCCGGGACCACCAGCGCTCCCGTTTTGATCGCTACCATTCCTATTCCCGGACGAGCTGGAAGAAATTGACCGTGCAACCCTCTGGTTCCCTCGGGAAAAATAAGCAAACCCCCACCCCGGCTTAAGATCCCGACCGCCTCTTCGATGGCCCGGCGGTCGAAACCCCGGTGGATCGGATGAGCGTTTAAATTCCTTATGATAGATCCAAGCACCGGAATCGAGAACAATTCTTTCTTGGCCATAAAATGAACCGGTCGCCTGATCGCCGTAGAGACCAGCGGCGGATCGGATAACGAGATATGATTGCTCGCCAGAATAAAAGCGCCTTCATCAGGAATATTCTCGAGATTAAATACTTTAATACGAAATAAAATCTGGGCGATCGACCTGACCAATCGCCAGCAAATCCAGTAAAACCAGGTCATTTTTTCATCAGGCGTACTGTGATCAATTTTATGATCTTGTCTACCTGTTCTTCTATATTAAGGTTGGTGGTATCGATCAGGATGGAATCACCTGTTCTTGTGAGAGGTGAATTTGAACGGCTGCTGTCAAATTCATCGCGTTTGGCCAGCAGCGCCATCTGTTCCTCCAGGGTAGAATCAATTCCCTGGCGGGAAAAATCGATCAGGCGCCGGCGCGCCCGCTCTTTCAACGACGCATCGAGATAAACCTTGATATCGGCCTCGGGAAAAACGACCGATGTCGTATCGCGCCCCTCGGCCACGACATTCCCCTTGCGGGCGATCTCTCTCTGCCGCGCCACCATGGCTTCCCGCACCCCGGCATGAGCCGAAACCGGGGAAACCGCCGAGGTAACCTCCGGCGAACGAATTGCTTCGGTCACATCACGGCCATTCAGGAAAACCCGGTTGATCTCCTCCTCGGTCTTGAATTCAATGACCAGGCGCGGAGCAATCGCTTCCAGCGCCCGCGCATCCTCGGGTGAAATATCATTTTCGATGGCGAACAATGCCACCGCGCGGTACATCGCTCCGGTATCCAGATAGGTGAATCCCAGACGCGCCGCCACCATTTTGGCGGTCGTCGATTTCCCCGAACCGGCCGGGCCGTCGATTGCGATGACTTTCCCTTCAAGGGCTGATAATTTATATGGTCTTGTCATAGGCCTAATATCATAGAAAAATTAGCCAAAAAATCAACCTCTTTT
>QNAH01000019.1 GCA_003641425.1 Candidatus Zixiibacteriota bacterium | reverse complement strand
TGGTGGAATTATAATAACGGCTCCATTAAGTATTAAAAAAATATTCCTCTCCCCCGCCGGGGGTAGTTTTACAACCGATGGCTATTTTCTGCTTGCACCCAAACACATAATCGACTATCTGAATTTGATCATATTCCTGGCACCGTTGCCGGTAATGACTCTTTTATTCATATATATGCGCTCCAACAAGGAGGTATCCGGCGGTCTGAAGGCGGCTTTGTGGTTCATCCTTACCGGTGCCTTTATCGGCGCAATGGCGGCATTTATCATCGAACCCAAGCTGGGCATGGCCCGCGATTGGGATTTGTTTTCGACCATGCTGATCCCGGCACAACTGGCGGGCGCCTGCCTCTGGCTAAATTATTTCGAGAATCATGAACGGTTTCAGCCGGCCACGATAATGATTGTCATTATGCTCCTGTCCATTTTCATCCCCTGGCTGGCTCTCAATAATTCCGAGAAAGGATTGTACAGATACGCCCTTGACATTATGAAACAGGATCCCAAACATGGCCGAACGGGGCTTTATACCATGATACCGTATCAGGAGGAGAACGGAAACCAGATTGAGGCTGACCGGCTTAAAAGATACTGCGCGCTCAGTTACCCGGAGATGGAAATGGTGCGTCAGAGTGAAAAAATGCTTTTTGAAGGTGATTTGGATCAGGGAATAAAGCTGGCCGATGAAGCCATTGCTGAAAACCCCGGCTTTTTCAGAGGCTATCAGCTCAAGGCAAAATTTCAACTGAACATGGGACGGTACGAGCAGGCGCTGGAGAATTTCAAAATCGCCGATGCTCTCAACCCATACAATTCAGATAACAATTACTTCACCGGCGTTGTCTACCAGAGGTTGGGTGATACTGTTTCAGCTCTTAAATATTTCCGGCGGGGTATGAGCTATGATGCTCTCAATCCTTTTCCGGCTATTGAAGTCGCCGATTACTTCTCTGCGCGCGCACAGTTGGATTCTGCGAGATTTTATTTCCGGTCTTTCTCTGACACGGTGAAGATTTTCCCGCCCAATCTCTATTACAAGTTCGGACTTCGAGGTCTGATATATGGAGACACATCGCGGGCAATTCAGTTTTTCGACAGGTATCTCAAAGCGGGCAATAACCCGGAGTTAATGGAGGAAGTGTCAAAAATAAAAGGTCGGCTGATTCATTGACTTAACACATAAAAAAATATGCCGGAGGCCGGACTCGAACCGGCACGGACCTTGCGATCCAAGGGATTTTAAGTCCCTGGTGTCTACCAATTCCACCACTCCGGCAGCATTATGATGGCCGTAATTTATATCATTGTAAGTAATGGCGCAAGATTCAATTGCCTATCCAAGCCCAAAAATTAATACATCAAGGCAAGTATTTTCAACCAATAGAAATTTGGGCGGGTGGATCACCCGCCCATGTTCCAAACAGCCGGATTTCTATTGAATTACCAGAAAGGCTTCGAACAGCGCCCTCACGGGCTTTGCAAGACCGCCCATAGTGACTGGCAAACATGCTTGCCGCCACCAGAGAAATCAGGGCAATGGGCCATAAAGTCGCACCCGGAAATACGAAGTGCAAAACCAGGAATATTCCCAGGACAATACTAATTGCCGCCCCCATGATACCCTTTTCGTTTTTTTCATGTCTGGTCATTTTGTCTTCCTCCTTTATGTTGACTATAAGGTTTAGCTACTATACATTACGTTAAAAATTTTTTTAGGTTTCACTTCTTTTTTCTATTCCACTCTCAAAATAATGAAAAAAATCCTCCAATACTCTAAGCTGTTGTTTATTAAGACCTTTGAGGAACGCAAACAATTCCTTATCCATCTCTTCATGGAATTTCCGATGACCGTCATAGGCGGTCTTTCCTTTACCGGTCAATTGCAATATTACCTTGGTACCGTTTCCCGGATCCGGCACTTTTATGATAAGGCCTTTATTTACAAGCTTCTGCGCTATTTGTGAAACCGCCCCTTTGGTAACGCCCAGTTTGGCAGCTATCTCGGTTACACCTGGGGCCTGAGTATTACCGATAGTCATAATCATATGAATTTCTGCCGGATAAAGCAATTCATCAAGACCGTATTTTCGCGATCGTTTTTGCTGCTCGGTGTATTTATTAAGAACCCTGACCAGCATTTCGGCAAATTCTATATGTTTTTTATCCATGGTACCAACGTATAGTATCTATACATTATTGTCAAGCGAAAAATGTCTAGGTTAACTTGAAATTTATTGGATTAGCTTCTCAATCGATTGAGTCTTTCCCTGGTATCGGCAATGTCTTTCAATTCGTGGTCGGCGTTGCCCCAGTATTTCATGATTTCTTCATACTCGGTTACAGCCTTGTCGGCTTCGCCAAGCGCCTCATAGGCAAGGCCGAGATAATAAGTTGTCCGCAAATATCTGATTGGATTGGTGGTGGCGTCTTCGCCAGATTTGACCGGCAGCAGATATTTCATGCCCTCCTGGTATTGGCCGGATAGCACCATAAGTTTCCCCAGGGTAAATTTGTTGCTTCCGACAGCTTGTTGCGGCTGCTGAATCATAGCGCTAATGGCATCGATTACCGCCGCCTTGTCACGGTTGATATAACCGTCGAACTCTTTTTGGATCAGGTCACTCAAAACCCACAATTCCGAGGTCAGTTTTGATTTGAAATTTCGCAGAGCGGCGTCAAAAATTACGCGGGCCGAACCGGCAAGTTCGAAATTTCTTTTGATTATTCCTGTTTACATCATTAGGTCAATAATTTCGGGATCATCGGGAGATTTTTCGAGATACTCCTCGCCTATCCGAAGGGCCTCGTCATAGCGGGCGGTGCCGAAATACAGACGGGTAAGCCATAAGTAACCCTCGGGCGAATCAGGGTAATACTCTATCAATTTTTCGGCATACATAATTGAGCTGTCGTATTTTTCCATAACACCGTATAATTCGGCATACGACAATAATCCCAGCGGGAGTGGACAATATTGAGTTTATGAGCGGCGGCCAGGCCGGCGGCGATTTTTTCCGAGATACGCAGTGAATCGGCCAGCCCCGGTCTTGCTCTCTAAAGAAAATCGGTCAGTGATTCACCGCTGACATATTCCATGACAATATAGCGTAATTCTTTCCCCGACTTTTCATCTTTGGCCGAGTCAATGTCATATATGGCCATGACATTTGGATGAGTTATTTGAGCCGCTGTCCGGGCTTCGCGATTCAGTCTCTGCAACCTATCGGCGTCATCGATAAATGCCGGCCGCAATATTTTCAGGGCGACTTTTCGGTTCAGTTTCTGGTCTTCGGCCAGATAGACTTCTCCCATGCCGCCTTCACCCAGCTTTTTGATTATCCTGAAATGCCCAAATGATTGATCTGCATCCAACATTATTGTCTCACCTTCTTAATGGCCAAAATGGTTATATCATCCGATCTGGGAGCATCGCCCATAAAATCATTTATATCGTCCATCAGACATCTGACAATGTCATCGGGCAATTTATCCCGATTCTCTACAATCAACTTTTCCAGTCGTTCATCCCCGAACTGCTCTTCTTCATCTTCATGCTGGGCTTCGGTTATACCATCCGTGAAAACAAAAAGGATATCGCTCTCATTGAAAGTCGCTGTTTTTTCCTTCCATGAAGGTATATCGAGGACCCCGATAACCATACCGGTGTCCATTAGATGTTCTATTTCGCCGTTTTCCCGGACCAGCAAGGGCGGGTTATGGCCGGCATTTATATAACGAATCTTATTTTTGCCCGGTTCCAGAAGCCCGATAAAGAGCGTGGCAAAATCACCCGGATCACTGTGCCGGAACAATTGGGATGAGACTCGCTCGACGGCATGGGTCAGGTCAAAATCGGATGAGTCATATAGAATCCTGAATGAGGCCAGAATATTCGACATCAGAAGCGCCGCTCCCATCCCCTTGCCGGAAACATCGGCCAGCAGAAAAAGAGTCCGTCCATCGGGCAAACGCCCGATATCATAGAGATCTCCGCCGACAGAACGTGATTGTTCCTGAAATGTACAGATCTGATAGCCCTCTGTCTCAGGCGGGTCGGATACCAGGAGATTTTTCTGGATGGCTGAGGCGCGGCTCAGTTCGGCATCAAGTATCTGTTTTTGCTGTCTCTCCGTCAGGAGTTCATAATTCAGAAGCCGCGATGCGATAATATTTCCAAATGAGGCCAAAATACGCAGATGCTCATCGGTATATTGATGAAGCGGGCTGGTGGAATCGGCATATAGAATTCCCAGCACCCGGCCGACATCGAACAGCGGAACCGCCAAGGCCGATTTCAACTCCGACATTATGATAGATTGTTGGTCGGCAAATCGCGGATCTTCATGAGGATCCCGGATCAGAATAGAATTTTTCCCATGGATAATCTGATTGACAATGGTCCTGGAAAGTTTGAAATCCCCCGGATCTTTTCCTCCGGGCAACAAGGTGGCCCCGGTAAAGACCTCACCGGTTTCATCGGAGACAAATAATACTGCCAACCTCTCGGCAGGAATAATCCGCGAGACCAGCTCTAGCGATTTTTCGAGCATTACCTCTTTCGGTTCAGGCAGAACCAGCATCTTGGCCATATCGAACATGGTCGAAAGGATTTCACCCTTTTCCCGGGCCCTTGCCCTAAGAGGCATTAACGCCTCATCAATCGACATAAATACAGAGTTCTGCAGGTCAGGATCGATCATCCGGGTTAAATTCGGTTCATGGCCTGCGGAATCACGGACATCGGAATCGGTCAGTTTAAACTCAGTTTGCCCGAACATGATTTCGTCGCCGATTTTGATCGCCCTGCGGCCAGTCAACTGCTGACCATTAATAAAGGTCCCGTTGCGACTCCCCAGATCGGTAAGATAGCATTTGCCGCTATCTTCCTCGACCTCGATCTCGGCGTGATTTCTCGATACCGTTTTATGCCTTATGGATAATTCATATTCCGCATTACGGCCGACCATATATTTGCCCGGCGTTAATACAAGGGAATAAAATTGTTTGCCGTCTGTTCCAACAAGTTTACAAATACTCATAATTGTCGTAATTTATTATTTTGTTCTGTAAAATCAATTATACATATACGGACAGAAGATATATGTAACTGATTTTTATATTAAAATCGAAATTGACGAATCGGGCTTAACAATAAGGCAATAAGACTCTTGTGTCAATATAATTGATATAACAAGTCGAGGTGATATAAGAAAAAAGGGGCGAATTAAATCGCCCCTGTTGTGAAATTCAATTTGCTTTTCGATCGAAGAACAGCCTGACGAAAATCATCTCTGCCGGGCAAAATTTCGTAAATGATGACTGCACAAGATTGAATCCGACAAAGGCAGTCAGAAAAAGCCAGCAGGGAGAAACAAAATACCCCAGCGTGACCGATAATAAAATCAACATTCCGGCCAGAAGCCTGATACTATTTTCCAGCGTCATTATACTCACTCCTTAATATCCATAAGTTACTTTAATATATACATTGTCATTCTTTTGAAACGCCCCGAATTCGGTATATCCGTCATTTCCATCAAAAATGTTTCCACCCATGGTCAGGGTCAGGGCATCAGTATATTTATAACTCACGGAAAATTTTCCATAAAAGTCCTCATCCGACGGCGAATAGAAAACAAACCCGGAAAGGATCAGTGTTTCCATCAGCATCAGCTTGGTAACGCGGCTGGTTATCAGATGATACATCTCATCCGTCTCATTGAATCCTTCCGGAAGGCTGGCCAGATAAGTGTCGTGGTCGAGTATGGTCTTATTTTGGTATTGCAGATTAGCCGTAAAAGTCGAGGTCAACTGCCGCTCGAAACCGATCATGCTGCTCAGTGTCGAATTGGGAATTGTTGGGTCATCGCCATCAATATCCTCTCGAGAATCATAATACCCGGTTTCCAGCCAGGCGATGCCGCCCAGGGCCGGCATTCTTATCGAGGCGCCATAGACATTCAACCGCGGGTAATAGGCCTCCATATTCACCATGTCCATACCTGTCGGATTTTTATAAAAGCCTCGATAAAAGTATGCGGCGACATCGGCCGTTCCGAAATATCTGCTGAATTGAGCGGCGAATTCACCGTTTTTCAATTTAGCTTCCGGCATCCGTCCTTCAAAATAGAAATCCTCTCCGCCGACAATACCGCCGACCATTGGATTATAATAGCTCAAACGTTCGCCCGTGGGAATACGGTTTGGCGTAAAACGGGGTGTATAGACTGCCGAAAAGGTCCCCAGGCCGGTATAATAGGCCGCCCGAAGAACATTCTGGGGCGCTTTCAGATACTGGTCATCCCGCCCGATAAAAAACGAACGATAATCTTTGGCAAAAAGATCGTTGATAAATATCAGGTCGCCGGTGCCCCAGGTCACAATCTGGCGGCCGATCTTAAAGTCAAGATTGTTGCCGACACGGAATTTCGTGTATCCCTCGCGAAGTTCAAGGTCCACATTGGGATCATTGTAATCATCATAGACAAAGTCCAGTCGGCCGAAAAACTCTGCCCCGTCCGAAAATGATTCCAGTTTCAATTGCAACCTGGTTTCGGATGCGGTCAACTCAGTCAGGGTCGGGTTGTCGCTGTCGAGTCCACCGCCGTAAAGGCCCTGGAGGAAGCCGGAGAGATAAGTCTCCCCGGCTTTTGTAGCGGGACTACCCATGAGTAATAGCAGAGCAAAAGTGATTATTACAAATTTGTGCCTAAACATCGTTATCATCCCCTCAGTTATCGAATATACTCACGCGGTGGATTTTTCAGAAAACGCTCGGTGAATACTTCTTCTTTCATTCCGACATTGTATTTGATACTGCTGAATTCCACCGTGGTGTACTGATCTTTCTTAACATTGACCATCTTGCGTAGGGTCGCAGTCTGGATTCCATCCACCAATTCGACTTTCTCTGCCGTGAAAACGCGTTTGAGTGCGTCTTTCTTGTTGTAGTATTCCTCTTTCAGCGGCAGGTAATTTTCCTTGTCGATAAACGACACTTTGCGCGCAAATCCCTTATACTTTTCTTTGGGTACTGATTCGATAACATAAACATCACGGCCATTGAGTTTTTCCTCACGGATCAGCTTATGATTGTCTTCCGACCAGTGCCTGCCGGATACATCCTCATAGGTAAAATCGGAGCCGACAAAACTTGAGTTTTTGTCATCGGCGGAAATCCGCTTGACCAGATCGACGGAAGGAATATACAGCCAGCGATTATCCGACGAGAACGGAATCTTGTGAACCATGAAAGTCAAACGCGAAACATCGCTGGGCTTCTTGAAATAAGTATAATAGTCCTGTTTGCCGCCCTCTTCGATATCGAGGCGAAGCATGGTAAACTCGCGCAGACGCTCTTTGCCCTTGGAATTGACTATTTTCATCGTGACTTCGGCAGCGCCGTCATCACCTGCATAAAACAGGGCCAGATGGGCTTTCTTCATAATCTCTTCGGCCTTGTTATTATCCTGCGCTGCGAGATTGACTGAGCCGGAAAACAGGGCCAGCAGTATTACCATAATAATCTTCTGAAACTTCATTTTATCCTCCAAATATTTTCTGTTTTAATAACTCTATTCTGTAACGGCTATTTTTTTACTTTTCTCACTGACAATTTCCGCTGCCGGGAAAAGACGGTTGCGAAAGATTATAAATATCGACGGCAGAAGCAACATCGTCACCGCTCCGGACACCATCATGATGGCAAAGAAGAACGATCCGACCGTGATATACGGCACCAGCGTCGAGAAAAACATCGGGACAAATCCAATCGCGATCACCAGGACATTGCGGCCGATCGCCCGGCCCAGCTCTTCGAAAATCTGAGGGAATGTCTGATTGAAGTTCCCTGTTTTTTCATGTATATATTTCGTTCTTTTTATAAAATGTATTGCAAAGTCGATCGACAGCCCCAGCGTCAGTGACGATAGAACGGCCACCGGCATATCGTAAGGCTTGCCGATATAACCTATCGCCGCATAGATGGCCATGATGGTGATACTCAAAGGAAGCATCGAAATGAATCCGAGCAACGGCGAACGGAAAAGGAAGACCATCATTATAAAGACAACGGCGAATGAACTCAACAGGGCCGAACGCATCCCGCCGACCATCTTTTCCTGCCAGACAACATTGACATAGGGCAGACCGGCCCATTTAGCCTCGAGATGGACAGGAGGCGGATTATCTTCGAAATACCGCTCGGCATCATCTATGACCGACATGACCGACTCATTGTCGCCTTCGCGAAGCTGGACCCAGAGATTGGCCCGTGAATAATCCTGTGTGACAAATTTGAACAAATCATCAGGATCCCCTCCGGATATTTCGAACAGGAACAGATTTTGAGCAACTTCGTCCTGATTGTCGGGAATTGCAAATTTCGCCGGATCACTGTTAAACAGTTCATAGCGAACCTTCTTGACAACATCGGTGACACCGGTGACGGCGCCAACAACGTCATTCTTTTCGAGATGCCGCTGCAGTTTCTCGATATATTTAAGGGTCTCTGGATCTTTCAGGGCGTCTTCTTCACCCCCGTCAAGGACCAGGTAATTCATATAAGTTCCAGCCAGGTGCTTATTCAGGGTCCGGTCGGCCACGCGTAGAGGATGATTCTGCTTGAACCACTTGACGGGATTATCGTTGACGACAATCAAATTGAGGCCGACGGCGGCAACCACCAGGATCACGGCCGTCCCGACCAGAATACCCTTGTAATGTTTCCGGCTGAAATCACGGAAGACATGCATGATCCACGAAAGCGGGCCGTGACTGTCATCGGAGCGCCCGAAATTGCGGAGTGCCCTGTCGGATATAAGGACTGCAAAAGCCGCATTGAAGGTGATAGAAAGGAACCACGCCACAAAAATACCGAAAGCCACGAAAATCCCGAAAACCCGCACCGGAGGTATAGGGGTCAGCGCCAGAGAAAGAAAGCCTACAATTGTCGTCACCGTGGTGAACAGAATCGGAATAAACAATTCGGATATGGTATTTCTGATAGTCGTCTTTTTATGTTTGTATTTTTGATACCGGTCGTGAAATGACGAAATAATATGAATCGAGTTGAGTACCGCAATCGGTATCAGGAAGATCGGTATCATCGAACTCATGATATGAACCGTATTGCCGGTCAGAATAAGTAATCCCATCGCCCAGATGACCGAAATGATCGCCACCACCATGGGAGCGAGGATTATTTTTATATTACGAAAAAAGATCAGCATCAATAAAAATATGATGGCTCCTGCAAACGGCGCCGATACCGCCATCTGCTTAAACATCTCGGAGCCGAAGCTGTCCTCGGCCAAGGGCAAACCAGCGATAAAATACTGTTCGTCGGCGGTGGAATACTTATCAATTATGGTCTGAATTTCGTCGGCAATCGAACGCGACATATTTTTTGATTCAATCGGAATAAACATTGCCACAGCCTTGCCGTCGTCGGAGGCAAGTTTGCCCTTAAAAATCGGATTGTCCTTTATCCGACCCAGAATGTACCGCGCATCTTCATCGCTTTCCGGTTCATATTCAAGAAGAGTTGAAATGGTCAGAATGCCATCATCACCCTGCTTGATATCATCCACAGTCGACGGAGACATAATGTCATCGACAATGACTCCTTCGATCTCGGAAACTTCGTCTATTATATTATAGACATGGGAAAGATGTTTCCGATTAAAAGCACCTTCCTCCACGACCAGACCGACGGCAATGAAATCATAGAGGCTGAATTCATCCTTTACCTCATGGTCGAATATACGGGCCGGTTCATCGGCCTCAAGCATATTCTCGGGGTCAGTATCAATTTTAATATTCGGAAGCTGGGCGGCAAAGAGAGCGGTTATCAAAACCACTCCCACTATGACCACCCAGGGATGATTGATAGAAAATTCTGTAAGAAATCGTTTCATCGGTTATCCTTTCCTGATTATTTTTCCCGCTATTTAAACCATTAGATAGGAAAGGCCCAAAAACGATTCACAAAAAATACAAATTTTGTCATATTTTGTAAATTGCATTACAGGACAACACCTTACTGGTGATAAAAAATGATGGTGAGGACTGAAAAATATTGATATTCTATCAAAAAGGGATAAAATCAGTCAACAAACAGGCAGATAAATAAATGACGAGGAAAATCGACCGGTCGCAACAGGCGGGTTAAATCAGGATTTTTTCCCGAACTTCTTTTCCCACTTATTCTTCAAAGCATCATTAAGGCGGGATTCGATATCTTCGGGCAGACGTTCTCTTTTGCCCTCACGGCATAAGACAACGGTTTGCTTGAGCGTATCGACCATTATCCGGCAGTTATTGCACTCTTTAAGATGTTCCTCCAGGCGGGTGCAGAGGGCTTCATCCAGTTCGCCATCGATATATTCGGCAATCTGTTGAATATGCTTGCTACAGCCTTTCATTGTTTTTCTCCCGGAAGACATTTGAAAGTTTCTCTCGAAGGGCCAGCCTGGCACGCAAAATTCTGGATTTGGCGGCAGACAGCGAGAGATCCAGTACTCTGGCCACCTCTTTGACAGGCATGTCTTCTATATATCTTAACGTAAACGGCGCGCTGTATTTCAGCGGCAATTCCGCCAGCGCGGTCTCAATCATATCATTTAATCGCTTGCGCTCGAACTGCTGATGCGGATCGCCCCAGTCAAAAAGCTCCTTACTTGTTGACTCGGAATGAGAACCCGGCAGATAATCATCGATCGGTCGCAGGGCTTCCCTCTTCTTGTCACCGGCATGGGCCCTGATATTGTTCAGGGCGATGGTATATAACCATGTCCCGAATGATGATTCCATACGAAATTTGTCAATTGCATCAATTGCTTTCATAAGCGTATCCTGCACAATATCTTCAGCATCATCTCGGTTGCCCGTAAGTTTCATGGCAAGACGGTATATTTTATCCTTGCGGCTCTCTATCAGGCGGCTGAATGCCTTAAAATCGCCGCTTTGAGCCTGTATTATCAGTTCTTTTTCATTCATTAGAGCAAAATTTACCAAAAAGGATTCATAAAAACAATGCCCGAGTCAAAATTTTGCCAAATCTCGTGCCAGAATAAAAATCAAGAAGCACCACACTATACAGGAGTCCATGTTGCGTATTCCGGCTGATAAGATCTAGGTTATGCTTTTTATGATGGACACGGAATGATATAAAAAAATTGTTTTGTTCTCATAATCAACTATGGTATGAGAGGATTAACGATTTTAAGAGTGAATACCGTTTTTATTTTGCCATTTTATAATTGACAAAACTGGAATGAATATAGATATTTAATTGTAAGCAGTTCTCAATTTGTTGATGTTGCGTATATTGGGTAGCATAACATTTTTACCGCCATATTAAAATCTCCGGTTTTTTCAAGTACCATTACAGGCTTAAATTATGATATGATATAATTTATAATTTAAAGCAGGAAATAATCTTGTGTGAAGGGAGGTGGTGACAGGTCGATATAATATTAATACAGGTTTATTCTGCGACTCATATTGGAAAGTTATATACTTTCCGATGTTTTGCATCCTGTGTCCGTCTAAATGGAAGAAAGAGAATCTGAAAGGAGCAAAAGATGTCACGAAAACTATCGGCGTTTGTTATACTCTCCTTATTGTCTGCAGCCGGTCTGGCACTCAGTGTTTCCGCCTCACAATCCGCCGATAACGATGTTTGGAAGTATCGGGAATACATAACCAGGAATTCAAAAACAAAACTTGCCGGAGCCGAGAGAAATATAGATTATCGACCATTACAACGCTCGCCCGGTACCGCATCACTCGGATTTACAGGCGTTGAGACTGCTTCGCCGGGTACCCAGATAGGAATTACATCTCACGATTTTCAGAGCAACGGCCGCACCAATCGGCAAATTGATTGGCGCGCCAATCAGATTGTCCATATTATCTGGTTTAAACAAACCGACTATATCCGTGGGGGCGATGGCGGCACCGGATATGAGGCCTTCGATCCGGGTGATGGTGATTTTGTTTTTGCCGGCATCGGCGGCGGCTGTGATATTCATCCGCGTCTGGGCCAGGGAACCAACTTCTCGGGCTATGTTGCCCTTGATGTCGATACCGAGGGCAAGGCCGTCATTGCCAACCATCATGATGAAGGTGCCGGATATGCATCAACAGTCTGGTATGATTTCGATGTAGTCAATTGTTTCTTTTCTCCATACAAAAGAAGAGTCCCTGATTCCCTTATGCAATATGGTGTTCCACCAGACCAGATCACAAGCGGTGAAGATGTTTTTGTATGGCCGGATATGGCCTATCATGTCTGGGACGGCGATACTGTCACTCATGTCTTTGCAATGCAACTCGAGAACGAAATCGACGAATCATTCGTTCACTATTTCAGAAGAGTTGGTTCGGACACGCTTGGTTACTGGGAGTACCCCCCCATGATCGTGGACACCATCCCGTGTATTTCGCAGATGGTTGCCGCATCCCGCATCAGCGGAAAAGTCGCCCTGGTCTGGCTGGCGCCTCCGGGAGCATACCCGGGCGATCCTGAGTCATGGGATCGTGACTGGATCGATGATGGATTGGGTGTTAACCAGCGTACCAACGATGTTTACTATATGATGTCCTCCGACATGGGCGCCAATTGGGGACCCAAAGTCAATGTCAGCGCCTACGATTCGACCCAGGGAGGTTATCTGGCACATTCCGATGCTTCTATCCTGATCGATTCGCAGGACTACCTGCACATCCTCTGGCCGGCCCGCGTTATCAATCCGCCCGATCCGGCCGTCGGCGGACTGGGCGATTACACCTATTTCTGGGGCTCGCGGCTTCTTCACTGGGATGAAGCCAATAACGAAATTCGGACAGTCAAGGACGCCAACTGGAATATAGCCGATGAAGAAATCAATGACAGCACCTGTACGGGTGGCGCCTGGAATGAAATGAGTATCGGCAAACCTCAGCTCTCGGAATGCGATGGAAAATTCTATGCCGTTTTCGTACAATTTTTGGATCTGGACAACGGCATTTACAATGACTGTGCGGCGCTCAGGTGGGAAGGCGCCAGATATTCGGGAACCGCAAACGGCGAAATATATGTTTCGGTATCAGATAACGGCGGCTATAACTGGGATATCGCCCGTAACCTGACCAATACGCCGACCCCGCTATGTGATACTTCGGGAGTGCCTTATGAATGTGATGCCGATCATTACCCGACCGTTTCCAGATTCGGCATGCTGGTCGATCCCTCTTCCGATTTTGAGTTGATCGAGGTCGTCGATCCTTCGGGCAGTTACACCGGCGATTATTATCTCGATGTTCTCTATATCAATGACAAGTTCCCGGGTTCCTGCCTGCAAAACATCGGGATATGGACAACCAATCCTGTTAAGTGGTTCCGCCTGCCATGCGTCGAACCGGTTCCCAATCCTGTTCTGGTTTATACACCGCAGGAAATTACCCAGCCGACATGGACAAAACCGGGTATACAGTTGACCGACACGGTTACCCTGGAGAATGTCGGTAATGCGCCTTTATTCATATCATCGATTTCCGTGGTTGAGGTAAACGGTACACCGGGCTGGCTCAATATCAGCAATTACGGCCCGATTTCGATTTCGCATTTAAGCCCGAATTCCACACAACTCGAGATGTATCTGAATAATGGCGGAGTCATTACGACTACTCCGGAGGTTGTTACTGGTTATATTATAATCGAATCCGATGCAATTGGCGGCAGTACGGACTCGATTTCTATCGAATTGATAGTGGCCGATACCATCCAGTTCCCCGATGAAGCCGATATTCGAACTGAGTGTACACGGCTTGTGTTCAGCAATGCCGGTAATATTGGAAGCGGCGGCGGATATAACGGTAATGGTGGGTATAACCTGGACTTTTTCAATGACTGCGATACGACCGAAAACGTTTCCGGAGCTGATGATCTGTCATCGGTCTACCTATATTCAGGAAGCCCTTTTATCTGTTATTTGAACGGGTCCGATACGGTTCTGAATTACTACATGTTCGGTGCCAATTGGCTGGACGACAATGGTTTTAGACCGCTTGAAAGTCCTGTGGCTGATTCGACGACATATTCCGATTATCAGTATGGTTACTCGGGGCGGTTTGTCTCGCAGGATTCCAGTATCGCCCTTGAATGCGAATATTTCGCACCGACTGCAATCGATGATTGCGATTTTATCGTCATGAAACAGCGCTACATTAATCAATCCAGTGAAACTTTCAGCCAGGTATTTTTTGGTGATGCCATCGACTGGGATATACCATCGGACTCGGGAAGTGAAAACGGTTCCGATTTCGATGCCGTTCGAATGCTGATGTATTGCTATGGTGCCGAATATGAGGCCGA
>QNAH01000018.1 GCA_003641425.1 Candidatus Zixiibacteriota bacterium | reverse complement strand
TCTGGATCGGTGCGATTCGCGCCGACAGGCTGGCGCCGCGCAAGCGCAATGTGGCCCTGGTCTTTCAGAATTATGCCCTTTACCCGCACATGACTGTCGAGCAGAATCTGGCGTTCCCGCTTAAAATAGCCAAATTCGACCGCAAGGAGATCAGGGACCGGGTCCTGGCCACCGCGACACTTCTGGGGCTGTCGGATCGGCTCGACGATCACCCGGCCAAACTTTCGGGCGGGCAACGACAGCGGGTGGCGCTTGGGCGGGCTATTATCCGCCAGCCGGATCTGTTTTTGCTCGATGAACCGTTGTCGAATCTCGATGCCGATCTGCGCACACGGATGCGGCGTGAGCTGGTCGAGCTTCAGAAAAATCTCGGTGTTACAACCATCTATGTCACCCACGATCAAACCGAGGCGCTGACCATGGCCGACCGGCTGGTGGTCATCAAGGACGGCGCTGTGCGGCAGATAGGGACGGTGGACGAGGTGTACAACCGGCCGGCCGATACATTTTGCGCTTCGTTTATCGGGATGCCGAAAATAAACCTGATCGAGGGATGGATATCCGAGGGGATGATAAAACCGTTCAGGATATCGAAAGTGTTTGTACCGTCGGATTACGAACCGCGCGAGATCATGGTCGGGATACGCCCGGAGGATATCATGATCGACCCGGAAAGTAAGTACACCGGGACGATCAAGGCGATAGAGTATCTCGGCGACCGCTCGATTATCACGGCCCGGTTTATCAACCAGGATCTGACACTGGTGCATGTTCCGGGCAAACATGAGATCGGCGATCAGATCAGGTTTTCGATCAACAACGACAAAGTCCACCTCTTCAACAAGGCAACGGGCGAAAGCCTGGCCCGGCGGTATTGAGAATATGAAAATTTATTTTTGGAAAAATTCAAAAATTCTTTATTATTATGAAACTCGCTTTGAAATAATCCTTTTTATTTTACCAAGATAATTATTTTTTATGGAAGTAATTGATTTTTTGTTAAATTTTATTGATTTATACCTAACCGACTCACTATCCGATTTTAATTGATGATATTCGATATAAATCTTTTTTAAAGTAGAATTTATTGGAAAATAAGTTTCTCTTTTGTGATGATTCAAAGGGTCGCGCTTGTAATCCTTTGCTATACAGGCGTCTACCCAGTGTAGTGCACTATAAAAATACGCAACTATGGCCCAAGGTTGATATTTATTCTCCAGTGTTAAAATCAGATTTCCCAATTCTTCATTAATATTTGCTATTTTTATATGTTGTTTTTGTGTGGGCATAGAATCAGAATATTAAGCTGATTGCGTCCCTTGGCAAATCTTTTTTAGAAATGGCCTTATTGGAGAATAATACCCTGAAGTCAAACATTAAATTGGGAAACGCTTCATGAATTTTCAATTGATTTTTAAATAACTTGCTTCTAGTAGCTCTATGTTTTGTATTGAGTACTGTATTTATTTCTATGTGATCATCATACTGACAAAGGTAAACAGCAGTAATACCGCTTAGTTGTTTGAAACGCTTTGTTATAAACTCTTTGACTTTATCAATATCCATTTTTTCAGTACGATCTCTTAATGGACTAACATAATGACCAATATTTATATCGGCATTTTCTTCGTAGGAATAAAGCGATGTTGAGTTGGGGTGATAACCGGCGATAATAGGCTCATCCACATTGCAATTTTTTATTACAATAATAAAAGGACAGTAAGAGGTGCATGTTTCTTTTATAGCGCTACGGCGCATCAATTAAACTCCCCTCTTTCCATATATTTTAAATATTTTATTTCTAAATCGGACAAAAATTGTTTTTCTATTACATCATGATACTTATTAATTAAGACAGACACATTCTTAATCAATTTTGGATTGTCTAAATAACAATCATAATCTAATAAATAGACTTTATGCTTGCCCTTGTCGGTGGTATCCTCCGAAATAATTCCGGAACGAATTGTTAAAATATAATCATCTCTTAAAATACGGGATTCAATTGATATCGATTTTACTTTCTCCTTATTCAAGCGTTCCATCGAATAATAGGGCTTGATATATTTTTCCATATCTTTTAGCTCATCGGTGTAAGGTATTTTCAGATGATTAATGTATCTTAATCCGATTCTGTTTAAGGATAAATTACCCATAATATCACTGAAATCTTTCCACAGTGTGGCAATTTCTTTCTGATATTTGGCAAAGGACTCATATGACTTTTCAATGAAATTAAAACCATCAACAGATAGTCGAAGTAGTTTTTTGTTTGCGCTATCTTCAAATACGACTCTTTTTTTTAAATTCCTGGTGGAATCTTCCAATGGCATATTAGAAGAAAAAGGGAAAAGATGCTCTTCGCCGATTTGGGGTAATTTACTCGCGATTAGCTCTTGGAAATCAGACAGCTTATCAAATATTCTTAGCTTTGGATCGAATTTAATTTCAAATGCGACCTCAGTAAGAGGTGGGTATTTAAACTTCTTTGCTTTGATCATATTTCTCTTATACAGTGAATTATAAAATTAGCTCCACCCAAATTTACGATATTGCCGGGCAATTGTTGAAGTAATTGCGTAAATTTGGTAAGATTTCGGCCATTACACTATACCCAAATTAGTAGATTAACACCAAAAATCAAGTAAAATTGTGAAAAAAGTATCATATAACTTTAAATGGCTGATTCAATCTCCTACTAGGAGTAAGGCTTTAAAATTTATAGGACATGTAACATCTATCGCAAAATCGTTACCAAATCGGTGATAATTGGAATATGGGGATATATATAGGAGGAAGAAATATGGGAATCAGTCATTTTAAGAGAGACCGGGTGGCAGCCTCAAACAGGTTTTGTAAAAAACCGAGTTTGGGGAGGCTAAAACAACAGAATATGTGGCTGAGTTGCCTTTGCAAACTAACCCACAGCCCCTCAAAACTCGGGATCTTCGACAAGCTGTGGAGCACCACGCCCGACAAATGTCGGGCAAACCAGGCCCGCTGTAACGCAACATTTGGTACTGGTAAATTGGTGATGATTTTGATGGCGCGAAAAAATGTGATATTGAAACGCGCGCAGGCGACAAAACAAAACCGAATGTTTGTAATTCCATGAGTCCAATTATAGTACAACGAAAAAAATCGTTATTTTCGGCAAAAACGGCCGAAAATCGTTACCAATTCGATAGTAAAATTGCCGGGAACATGACATTATATATTCATGAACCTTTAGCTCACGCGTTTCGAGAAGCGGATCCAGGAGAGACCGAAGAGAATGACGGAAAAACCGGCCATCGCGAATATCTGGGGATAGAGGATATCGTACGACGCCCCTTTCATCATGATTGCCCGGATAACAGTCATGAAATACCGCAGGGGATTGAGATAGGTCAGATACTGCACCGATTCAGGCATGTTGGAAATAGGAGTGAAGAAACCGGAAGTCAGAAGTGCGAAGATTGAAACAAACCACGCGAAAAACATCGCCTGTTGCTGTGTCCTGGTCATGGTCGAGATGAACATCCCGATCCCGAGGGTGGTCAGGATATACAGAAACGACAAACCATATAGCAGGAGCCATGATCCGGCGAATGGTATTTTAAACCAAAGAATACCGACCAGAAGAGCCAGCGACATCTCCAAATAGGCCAAGACAGCATACGGTATGATTTTGCCGAGTATCAGCGCCGGAGTGGTGATCGGTGTTACCATGAGTTGTTCGAGGGTGCCGATCTCGCGCTCGCGGACGATGGCCATCGAGGTGAGCGAAATGGTGATCATGGTAATAAGAACCGCGACAATACCGGGGACCATGAAGTACACCGACTCGCCTTCGGGGTTATACAGCTTCTTTTCGTTCATCCTGATCGGCATTTTGAATCCGGTCATCTTTTCGTTGAACCGCCGGGTGATCAGGCCGGCATAACCCGACGCCACCGCGGCCGAGTTTGCGTTGGTACCGTCGACTATATACCCGACTGTGACCGGTTTGGACTGCTGAAGTTTTTCGGAGAAATCCTCAGGGATGACCAGTATCGAACGGAACCTGTTTTCCCGGAACTCGATGTCGGATTCGAGAAGCCGCCGCTCCGATGAACCAACTGTGAAATAATCGCCGGCTGAAAGAGAGCGGATATATTCACGCGACTGCTCGGAGTTATCGAAATCATAAACGGCCATGTCGATCTCTTTGACATCGGTGGTGATAGCATAGCCGAGAATAAAAAGCTGGACTATCGGCATGATGAATATGACACGAAGCATGACGCGGTCGCGAATAACCTGGTAAAATTCTTTTCTTATCAATGCCGCAACTGTTCTAAACATGGTCCTAACCTATTTTCAATTTGAAGCGTTTGGCCGCGATAGCGAGGAGTATGACGGTCATCGCCAGCAGGCAAGCGGCCTCGACCCAGAGGACATTCAGGGTCGATCCCTTGAGCATGATCCCCCGGATGATCTGGATAAAGTACCGTGCCGGCACGATATAGGTAACATACTGAAGCACGGTCGGCATGTTTTTGATTTCGAAGATGAACCCGGAAAGCATCACCGACGGCAACATGGTGACCAGCATGGCCGCCAGCATCGCCAGTTGCTGGGTTTTGACCAGGGTCGAGATTAGTATTCCCAGCGACAGGGCGGCGATGATGTAGATCAGCCCGAACAGGAGCATCATCAGGGTCGAGCCGATAAACGGCACCCCGAAATGAAAGACTGCAAAAGCGAGAATAATCATTCCGTCAATCAGCGCCAGCCCGATATACGGAAGCACCTTGCCGATAATTATCTGTTTTGAAGTCACCGGCGAAGTCAGCAGTTGCTCCATGGTGCCGGTTTCCTTTTCACGGGCGATGGTGATTGAGGTCAGAAGCGCCGAGATCATCATCAGAATGATAGCTATTAAGCCGGGGACAAAGAAATGAGATGATTTAAGATCGGGGTTGTAAAGTACCTGCTGGGATATATTTACGCCGGGTATCTGGAACCCTACCGGCAAATTGCTTTTTAAATATTCACCCAGGATAATATTCGAATAACTGGAGACGGCCGAAGCGGTGTTGGCATCGGCACCGTCAACCAGCAGACCGAGTTGAAATTCATGTTTGCTATGTACCGCTTCGGCAAACCCGGATCTGATGGTCAGTACACCGGAAGCGTCACCCGCCTTGAGAGCCCGTTCCGGGTCGTTTATGTCGGCGGGAGCAAGCGAAGGCACAAAATAACCGGAATTGAAAAACCGGGCAACCAGCTCGCGCGATTCCTGTGATTGATCCAGATCGATCACGGCCAGGGTGATATTTTTTATGTCGAGATTGATGGCGTAACCATAGATGAGCGTCATCAGAATCGGCATGGCGATGGCGATGGTCAGTGAGCGGATATCGCGAAGGATATGCCGGACCTCTTTTACCGCGATGTTATATATTTTTCGCATTGGCCTCACTCTCGGTTATCAGCTTGATAAACAGTTCCTGCAGGTCTGGCTGTTCGTATTTTTGCACCAGTCTTTCCGGTACCCCGGCCTCGATTATTTTACCTCGGTGCATGATCGAGATGCGCCGACAGAATTCGGCCTCGTCCATATAGTGAGTGGTTACAAACAGGGTGGTGCCCCGGTCGGCCAGGCGGTACAAAATTTCCCAGAAACGACGCCTGAATACCGGATCGACGCCGCCGGTCGGTTCATCCAAGAATAATATTTTTGGTCGGTGTATCAGTGCGGTGGCCAGTCCCAGTCGCTGGCGCCATCCCAGCGGAAGCGAGCCGCAGGGGCGGTCGATGAATTTATCGAGCGACAGGTATTCCGACAGCTCATCGATACGCTTTTTAATCTCGCCATTATTCATGCGGTACACCGAACCGTAGAAGGTAAGATTCTCGCGTCCGGTCAAGTCGCCGTACAGCGAGAATTTTTGCGACATATAGCCGATCGACCTTTTAATCATCTCGCTTTCTTTGTAAATATCCAGCCCGGCGACAGTGCCGCCGCCCGAGGTTGGAATCAGAAGGCCGCATAGCATCCGGATGGCCGTGGTTTTGCCGGCACCGTTGGCGCCCAGAAAGCCGAATATCTCGCCTTTTTCGACATTGAGACTGATCCGGTCAACGGCGGTGAACCGTCCGAATCGTTTTGTCAGATCATTTATGGTAACAGCGTAAGCCATAATCATTGCCCGATCAGTTGAATAAAAACGTCCTCGAGATCGGGATCGATTTTTTGGAGCATCGCCTGCTCGATACCGACCGAAGCCAGGTCATCATAGTAAGTGTCAATCGGCTTATCGGCCTTGGTATAAAGATGTATGGTCGAGCCGAATCGTCGCGAGGAGAGGCCGTGGATTTTTTCGAGTTGCTCCATGCATTTAGCCGACGGGAAAAAGTCGGCACGGTAAACGTTGCCGTCGAATTGAGCGATCAGTTCGTCCGGTGTTCCCTCGGTCAGTTTGCGTCCCTGATAGATAAACACCGCGCGGTCGGCCAGGGCAACCTCATCCATGTAAGGTGTCGAGACGACAATCGATGATCCGGAATGCTTGAGTGTTTTAAGAATATCCCAGAACTGACGCCGTGAGAGCGGGTCGACCCCCGTGGTCGGTTCGTCAAGCAGGAGTATTTCCGGATCATGAATCAGGTTGCAACTGAGTGCGAGTTTCTGTTTCATCCCGCCCGACAGATCGGCGGCGCGGCGATCGGCGAACGGGCCAAGCCCGGAGAATTTATACAGCGATTCTTTTTTATTATTAAATTGTGTGCGATCAAGCCCGAACAGTCCGGCATAAAAACTGAGATTTTCCTCGACTGACAGATCGGGATAGAGGGAAAAATGCTGGGGCATGTAGCCGAGGATATTTTTTATAGTCTCAAACTCAGTGCGATGGCTGCGGCCGTCAATGATAATATCGCCCGAATCGTAATCGATCAGATTGCACAGGATACGGAAGATGGTGGTCTTTCCGGCTCCGTCGGGACCGACCACCGCCACCAGTTCACCCCTTGCGACCGAGAATGAAAAATTATCCACGGCGGTGAGATCGCCGTATTTTTTTGACAAATCTTTTACTTCGACGGCATTCATGGTATAATCACGGAAACGGGCATTCCGATTTTAAGTCTTTCATCCGGATTGGGGATGGTGATTTTCACGGCATAAACCAGGTCGGCGCGGGCTTCTCTGGTCTGGACATTCTTGGGTGTGAATTCGGCTTCGGAGGATATCCATGTAATGTACCCCGGGACGGCATCCCCGCCGTCCTCGGGATCGATTTCGGCGCGGTCGTTGAGTTTGATTCCGGTCAGGTCGGCCGCGGGAAGGTACACTTTCACCCAGACGGTATCGAGGCGGGATATTTTTACAAATGGCGTCCCGACCCCGGCCAGTTCACCCGGGTCGATAAACTTATCGGTCATGTACCCGCTCATGGGCGCGACCGGGAAACAGTCGCGCAAACGCTTGTCGAGCAGGGCGATTTCGGCATCTATTTTATTCAGGTCGGCACGGGCGGCATCAAGCGCGGCGGCGGCCTGCCTTTTAGCCAGAGAGGCCAGGTTAAAAGTATTTTCAGCTTTGTCGTACTGCTGTTGATTGACCGATCCTGATTTTATCAGGGCGGTCATGCGGTCGAATTCCTTCTGGGCTAGGTCGAAATTGTACGCCGCCTGCTCTTTGTTGAGCGCGGCAAGTTCTGTCTGGGTCACGGCCGCCCGGCGGACGGCGCGGGCCCGGTCGAGATTGAGCGCGACGGTGGTAGTGTCGATGATACCAATAGTATCGCCGGCGATGATTTTATCGCCTTCTTCAAAGAAAACAGCTTCGAGTTTGCCGGCGGCTTCGGACGAGACGATTATCTCTGTCGATTCAATCAGCCCGGAACCGCCGGGGGCGGATTGATCGACCCCGCATGACACCAGGAGCAGACTTAGTGATAACAGGAATATTGTTGGAACAACTTTCATTTTATAATCCTCCGTATATTTTTTCCGATCCGACGGCGTAAAGGTGCTCGGACTGCACTATATAAAAATTCACAATCGAGGCCCGGTATTGCTGTTCGCTGGCGGTAAGTTCGGCCTCGATTTCAAGCAGGCGGTTGACAGTAAGCAGACCGGCTTTCTGCTTTTTTTCGGCCAGGCGGTATTTATTTCGGGCGATATCATATTCTTTTTGTGTGGTGAGTACTGTCCGGTATGCCAGATCGACATTTTGGGCCGAGGTTTCGGCGAGGATGGTCAGTGATCGTTCTAGATCGTTTTTCGACATGCGGATCGAGCCGGCCGCCTGGTGCGCCGCGTTGGTGCGATGCGAAGTTCCGCCGCCCAGGTTGAGTTCCCATTTGAGCGCCAGCCCGGCGGTCCAGTAATCATCCCATTGGTTGTTGAAAAAATCGCGGTTGGGTTTGCCGTATGAATAACCGGCATAGCCGCTGATCTCGGGGAAATATTCGGAGCGGTTCAATCGGATCAGATGTTCGGCGGAGCGGATTTTACTGTCGAGCATTTTGAGTTCCGGGCGATCGATCGGCGCGGGTGAGGATATAACGGACAGGTCTTTGGACGGAGGGGTTATTTTTTCGGTCAACTGCACATTCGTATCGGGCGGAAGTCCGAGAATAAGGGCCAGGTTCAGTCTGGCATTGGCGGCGGCGGTCTGTTTTTCCGAGACAGTCAACTGCATCTGCTGGTAAGCCAGTTCGGTTTCGAGGATGTCTATCGAATCGGCGAGCCCGCTGGTGTGCAGATCGGCCACATTGCGACGGATTATGTCAATACGTTTCAGCGAAGCTTCGGCTGACAGCGCCACCGCCTCGGACAGCAGGGTTGCCAGATATGCCCGGCGGCAGTTGTAGGCCGTGTTCATCCGTTCGGCCTCGAGCGCAAAGGCATCGGCCAGAACATTTTCGCAATTGGCGCGTATCCGGGAGGCGATTCGTCCGCCGGTAAACAGCGGTACCGTGAGTTTGATATCGGCCTGGTAATTTTCTTTGGCGCCGAGATCACGCGCGCCGATACCGGGGAATTCGATCGAGGGAATATTGTCAGCAAAGCTGGAGCGGGCCTCAATGCTGAGCGAAGGGTACCGTGCCGAGCGAGCCGCTTTGTAGTCATAAGAAGCCGCCAGCGAATCATGCCTCGATGCCTGCACTGTGTATGAATTTCGGTCAGCCGCCTGGATCGCCTCGGATAAAGACAGAGTCATGGCCGGGGCGGTTGATGCCATGAAGATCAGTAACAGGATCAGGGTCGGCAGAAATTTAAATCTATCGCTCGAGGAGACCATACAGGAAAAGATCCGGCACCGTTTTCTTGCGCTTTTGAATAAATTTTTCGGCATCTTTTATCTCCCACATTTGATTGACGATTGGGGCCGCGATAAGGTAGAAGATGTTCATGCCGACGAATGATATGATGGCATGAATGCTGTCGATATTTCGGAATATCCCTTCTTTTTTACCGCGGTCTATTATAGCTTTCATTTTTAGCTGTATGTTTTTCTCGGCGAATACCGAGGCGAAGGCGTCTTTAAGGCGGCCGCCGCCCTCGGCAAGTTCGCGGAGGAAGATGGGGCGGAAATCGGCGGAATGGAGAAACATATCCTGGTAGAAATCGGATATTTTTGCCAGCATCTGCTCGGGATCGGCCGCCTCGGTGGAGGCGTGTCCGATAAAATCGGCGATTCGGGACAGATGGTAGCCGATGACCTCCTGGTACAGTTTTTCCTTGGAGCCGAAATGGTAATATATCATCGCTTTGTTGATGCCGGATTTTTCGGCGATACGGTCGACCCGTGCCCCGGCGAGGCCGTATTTGGAGAATTCGGCGCGTGCCGCCCGGAGGATTTTTCCGGCGGATCCTTCCGGCTCATTCGCGGCGGTCTTATTTTTCTTCTTTTTTGTTTTTTCTGTTTTATTCATATCGATAAACCAACTGTTTAGTTCAACTAACTGATTAGTTAGTATATTTTATCGGTTTTGTCAAGCGGTTTTTTAGGGAAGCTCAATTGTTTTGCATGTTGTTGCAGATTGGAGGCTTGAAGCGGAGAGCCGTGGTGGAATTATTAAAAACATCCCCAAACAAGTTTGGGAACGCCATCTCTTTCACAGATAATTTTTCCTAGTTAATCATTTCTTAAAACTGAATTTGATGGCGTTCTGGTCGCAGGCTTTTACACATTCGCCGCACGAGGTGCAGTCCGGGGCCGCCTTGGTGCTTTCGTCGATAAGCTTCATGATGGTCGGGCAGGGGGACTCCTCGACACAGGTCATGCACAGGGTGCAGGCCTCGTGGTCGATACGGATCCGTCCGGGGGCGACTTTCTCGGCCAGCCAGGTCAGGGCGCCGATGGGGCAGATAAGGTAACAGAAGGGGCGGTAGAGGATCAGGCTGGCGATGACCAGGACGGCGAACATGATAATCCAGAGAGTATCGATATTCCAGTGGAGCAGTTCGAAGAAATTGATCGGGTCGTAGATGCTGTAAGCGGAGAAGGCGGTCCAGATATCGGCGGTAATATCGCCGCCGACATTTTCCGCCAGCATCGCGATATGATCCCTGATAAAGTAAAAAGACAGGATGAACATGACCAGCAGGCCCATGCGGACGGTATTGAAAGCGGTGAAGTTGAACTGTTTGTATTTGAATTTATGGGGGATCTTGTTGATCAGGTCCTGGAGCGCGCCCAGCGGGCAGACCCATCCGCAGAAAAGTTTACGGCCGATCAGGCTGGGGATAAAAATCGCCAGGAAGAGAGCAACGAATCCGGCGAAAAATGTACCCCAGAGAACTTTGAACATGAACAGCTTGGTTATCCCGCACATCGGGCTGGGGTGAAGCGGGAAGAAAGTATCCAGCCCGAACAGGACAAAAGCGACCGCCATCATGCCGATCCGGACCCGGCGGTTGATCCATCGTCCCATAAGAAGCGCCAGCCCCGCCAGCCCCGCCAGCGCCAGTATCATGAAGAAGAGGTATTTGCCGCTGAAAAGAAAAAAGGCCACGCCGGGAGGTTCTTCAGGCAAATCCTCCTCGGTCATGCCGCCCGGAAGAGACTCTTCATAGGCAGTCTGATTCGCTTCATCGGCGGTCTGGGAAATAACCGGCGCGGTCATGAGCGCCAGAAAAAAAAGAGAGAGCAGTATAATCCTCGGGGCCGTCATAATTGAGAAAGAAGATAATATGAATACACGTTTTGTCAAGTGGTGCTATCGTATTCGGATATAAAAAAAGGCGGGTCATATTAGACCCGCCCCCGATAAAAAAATTCTGAGCGATTGCTCACACCATTTCCGGTTCGTGGTAAATCGGCTCGCCCATCTCGTCGAACGAGAAATTGTAGAAAACATTATGCCCGTTGTAGTCGAGCACCCGGAGATCGTCGGTCTGTTTGACATCGTTCATGACCGAGGTGAACTGCGCGCCGTACTTCTCCCTGACCAGATCGGGTAGAATTTCACGGGCGATAAATTTTTTTATCCCCTTGGTCTCGAGTTTGGTGACCAGCTCCGGATCGGTCAATGATGCATAGCTGGTGATAATCAGTATCGGGCCCGAACCGGTAAAGATAATACTGGTTTTCATAATAAGCCCTCCGATTTGATTTTTTGTCATTTTCGAGAAGGGAGATTCTTCCCATATATTATACGTTTCGCGGATGCCCATTTGGACAAAAATAGATTATACGGTCATGTTAATCTGTAAATGGAATCGTCAGCCGGTGAAATTTCAAAACAATTGAAGACTGGGTAAAATATGTTCTCGATCAACCGATGGTCGAGCCGCCCGGGACCCGGTTCCGGTACAACACCGGCTGGGGGTTGTGGATGCAGCCGAGGGACATGGCCCGATTCGGGCAGATGTATCTCGAGGGCGGTATGTGGAAAGGCAAGCAGGTGGTGCCGGAAGAGTGGGTGCGGATTTCGACAGCCAATCATGCCGATGCCTACCAGCATTATTATAATGGTTATCAGTGGTGACTGGCGCCTCTGGAGAATTTCCCGGGGCATAAGGCCTCGCCTGACGATATAAAAATTGCTATGGGATACGGCAATCAATATATCTTTGTAATTCCGGATCTGGAAATGGTGGTGGTATCGACAGCCGGCGATTATTCCGGGCAGGAACTTGAATGTGCGCTCGATTTTGTGCCCGAATATGTGATCGGTGCGGCGGCCGGATTGATCATGCCGCCACCGTCGTATCCGTTTTTTCCCAGGGCAGATTGACCTCGATCGGCCGGGCGTTGCTGATTTTGCGACGGACCATCGGTTTCAATTTTCGGGCCAGATAAGACTCGATTCCCTCGTGATATTCCGGCGTCGCCGCGGCCCAGGTGACATACAGCCCCAGTTCCTTATAGGCCTGAATCTCCCAATCGTTTTTGTGATGTGCCAGGCGGTCGCGGATATTACCTTTGCCGACCCGGACAGTGGCCGGCTTTTTACCGCCGTGCCAGATAACATAAACACCCGCGAGGCGGTCGAAGTGGGGATTGTCGAGCGCCAGTGAATTGAGCTGACACCACTTGCCGCTGGTGTATTTTATCCAGTTAAGCTGCATAACCACCTCTGGCTGAACAGATAAGAAAATTCTCTGTGATATATATTTCGCCCGGGATCAGGGCAATCAAATTTTTGCGGCCCGGGCTGTCTAAACCGGCCCAAAATCTAACCTGCCGAAATATGGTAAATCCGGCCCGGTCTGTCAATATTTCCATAACGAAAAAAGAATAAATACTAAAAAACTTGCGTATTTTGCCGGTTTTGGATTATATTGAAAAGCGACAAATATTCGAAAGTTTCCACCAATTAATCGAATATTCAAATCAGGAGGGTTGTCATGAAATATGGTGCCAGAAACCAGCTTATGGGTACTGTGACCGAAATCAAGAGGGGCATGGTGATGAGTCAGATCAAGTTTACCATCCCCGACGGCGCCGCGATGAGTTCGGTGATCACAGTCGAGTCGCTGGATGAGCTTGGAATCAAGGAGGGCGACAAGGTCAAAGCGGTGATCAAGGCTATCAATGTCTTGCTGGTCAAAGAATGATTCGGCCATTTTTGACTTAAGTCAAAGCAATACCGGGAGGAAATTAATAACTTCCGCCAATAAATAACCGGACAGAATAATACTCATTAACATAATCAAGAGCGGGGAGAGAGTATGCGAATTACAGTAATGTTTCTGGTGGTGATGGTTCTTTTCGCGGCGGTTGCCATGGCTGTGCCGTGTGTCGATTGCCACAAAGAAACCACACCGAATATTGTCAAGGACTGGCAATTCAGCAAACACAGCGAAAACGAGGTCGGATGTGCGGCCTGCCACGGTGAGGAACATCAGACCGCCGAGGATGCGGCCAATGTAACTATTCCGACTCCGGCTGTCTGTGCCGACTGCCATGATACCCAGGTGGAGCAATTCAGCAAGGGCAAACATGCCGCGGCCTGGGCGGTGCTTAATGCCATGCCGACGACACACATGCTTCCCAATGCCCTGAGCGATGGGATGAAAGGGTGCGGCGGATGTCATAAGATCGGCCTGAAATCCGATGAAGATATCAAGAAATTGAAAGCCGGGGGAAATGGATTCGGAACGGCTTCATGCGATGCCTGTCATACCCGGCACACTTTCTCGGTGAAAGAGGCTCAGCAGCCGCAGGCCTGCCAGACCTGCCACATGGGTTTTGATCATCCTCAGTGGGAGATGTACTCGGCATCCAAACACGGCGTACGCTACCTTCTCAAGCAAAACGGGACGCTTCACGAAGAGACGGTCGCGCCCACCTGCCAGACCTGCCACATGGTCGATGGAGATCATGAAGTAAGAACGGCGTGGGGATTCCTGGCGGTGCGACTGCCGTTGCCGGAAGATCCGCAGTGGAAGGCCGATCAGGTTACGATTCTTCAGGCGCTGGGGGTGCTCGATCTCGAGGGCAACCCGACCGGACGGCTGGATATGGTCAAGGCGGCCGATGTGGCGCGTCTCGATCAGGAATCATTCGATCATGAGCGCAACAAGATGATCGGTGTCTGCTCGGATTGCCACTCCGAGAATTTCGCGCGCGGGGAGATCGCCAAGGGTGATGACATGATTCGTGAGGCCGATCGTCTTCTGGCCGAAGGAATCAGAATCATCGCCGGGCTGTACAAAGACAGTGTTCTGGCCAAGCCGGAAAGTTATGCCTATCCGTTCCCCGATCTGCTGACTTTTCATGACGCCCCGACAAAGATCGAGCAGACGTTGTTCGAGATGCATCTCAAGCACCGGATGCGCGCATTCCAGGGGGTGTTTCATGCCAACCCGGATTACGCGCTGTGGTACGGCTGGAGCGAGATGATTCGCGATCTTCAGGATATCAAGGAGATGGCGGCCGAGCTGAGACTCAAACACGGCAGTTGAAGATAATTAAATAATTATGTCGGCAGGTCATTCACGCCCGGGGGGAGGTTGTGCAAGACCTGCCGTTTTATTTTATCACAACCGCCCATTCTTGTCATTCCAAAAGCGGTAGGTCGAACACCCCTGTCCTGAGCCCGAAAAGGCGAAGGATGCCGAGCCGTGCGAGGCCGGTTTCGACACTCTTGATCGAGAAATTACACCATCTCGTTTAAGGCGTGGCTTTTCGAAGCCGCGCCTTTTTATGTCACTGTTGCTTCGCCTCAATCCCCGTAT
>QNAH01000017.1 GCA_003641425.1 Candidatus Zixiibacteriota bacterium | reverse complement strand
GAACCACGGAGTCAATAAGTGCCTGGATTTCAAGCGCTCGATTCCTGTACCACCCCCCTGCAAAATTTTCCTCGGCAATTGTTCTCATATGGGCAATATACATTTTTTCATAGGTCGGATTACTCAGGGCCTCTGAGATAACGGGATAATCATTGTGATTTGAATGGAAATACGGACTTAATTCCTGCATTTCCGCTGATGTCAAGGGTGCGCCGCCGGGCAACGACAGACTGAAAGAACCAAAACTTTCATTCAAATCCCAAATAATCGGATTGAATTGTCCCGAACCGTCTTTGAACAGGTAAAAATTGTGTCCGAAATTTATCGGCGCGTCAAGATTGACAATCAGATTGTCGAAGGCCAGCATCCATAAATGTCGATCGATGTCAAGAACATCTTCTATTAGATTTGTATTATTATTGAATATATCCAGAAACTCTATCAAATCCGACCAGCCTTCGTCTGATTTTAACTCATAATAGGCAATGTATTCGGTCGAATCCTTACCCAGGTAACCCCAGACCGGAACCGGATTTATAAGATCATCATCAGGTAATACACCTTTAAACCTGGGGTAATCCCCGCTGTAAAAATGAGTGCGGGCAAAAAACTTATCCACCGACTGGACACTTGTATACAATCCCAGAAAAGTGCCGTTAATATATACTTTTATAAAATTGGCCCGGCTGGCCGGCATATATTTCCGGGCTATTTCATAACCGATTACTTCCCGGACAAAGGTCGGATCCTTCCAGACATTGGCCAGTTTCAAGGTTCCGTATCCATCAATCGTCTGATCGTCAATAATATGATCCAGCTTGATATTCAGCGGATTTTTGATCCGGTCGGGATTATATGAACTACTGCCCTTGTACCTGACCCCGACACTGTCGAATGGTTCGCCGTTGATGACCGCAGTCCCTGTCAGACGCTCCTCGTCGCCTGCGGCGTAAAGACTGTCAAGTATATTGTCCCAGCCCGCTTCGCTGAATGTTATCTCGATCGTGTTGATAGTCCCGATGTCATAGAAATCCTGGGATTGCGCAACACCGGTTATCGGCAGAATATATATAATGGCTGTCAATAATTTTCTTATGGTATATATCCATTATTCCATAGCAGTCATTCAAGTAATTGCCATCCGAGGATTGCGATTATTACAATTTAAGGCAAAATTGACATTTATCAAGAAAAAGCACAATCGGGATAATGACTCCTATCCCGAAATTACCGAATGTTAGACTATTACCGGCTTCGCTGTTATCCGAAAGGTCGCTCACGCTTTAGAATCTTGCAGATTTGAGTTATCTGCCCGGCATGATAAAACTCATGCATGCTTAAAAAATTGATCGTGAACCAGGCCGGCGCTTTTTTGTCCTCTTCTCCCACCTCCCTTATCAGGACATCATCTGATGTCTTTTCCATGGCCTGGATCATTCTCTGATGAATATCATACATCTTCTCCCGCAACTCCACCATCGATGGGTAAGCTGAAGTCTCTTCCGGGATCTCACTCCCGCCACCGAAAGCTTCCTTATATTGCTTATACTCATCATAGCCTTCGTCAAGGAGCGAATATGAATATCCCGCGGCATAAAGCAGGTGACCCAAATGCCAGCGGATATGGTTAAAGCCATGCTGCCCGCGCTCGAGCGATTCCTCCTCGCTGATATCGTCAATCAGCTTTTTCATCACCTGCTGATTGTTTCTCAGCATATAAAGCAGTTGATCGCGATAAGACATGTGACGGCTCCCTTATTGAATTGGAATATTGGACGAATTTATTTACCACTAAATATAATTATGATCTTATAATATAATAAATTTTCTATTATGCTTCACAGGCGTATTACTGTATAATAGAATTAAATAAATTCGGAATGATAAAAACATTTTTAATATAGGCCCCGATTATGTCAAAACTAACATTTTACGGCGCCACCGGAACCGTTACCGGCTCACGCTTTTTGCTCGAAGTCAAAGACCTTAAACTGCTTATAGACTGCGGCCTGTTCCAGGGCCCCAAGGAAAACCGCCTGAGAAACTGGGAGACCTTCCCGATTCCTCCACGGGAAATAAGCGCCGTCATCCTGACCCACGCCCATATCGATCATATCGGATACCTCCCCCGGCTCTGCAAAGACGGTTTCACCGGCCCCATTTTATGCACCCATGCCACCGCCGACCTGGCTAAAATCCTTCTCAAGGACAGCGGACATATACAGGAGGAAGATGCCGCCTGGGCCAATAAAAAAGGCTTCTCAAAACACAGCCCGGCTCTGCCGCTTTTTACGGTCGAAGACGCCGAAGCATGTATGGAACAATTTTCATCGTTTCATTACGGAGATCATATTTCCCTCAACGGCGATATCCGTCTTAAATTCCGTGATGCCGGTCATATCCTGGGCTCGTCTTTTATCGATATCAAGGTCACCCGCGGCGAGGATGACAGCCGGAAAATTCTCTTCTGCGGTGATCTCGGCCGTCCCGATCGTGCCGTTTTAAGAGAACCTGTCCAGGTTTACAATATTGATTACATGGTTCTCGAATCGACCTATGGCAACCGCCTGCACGATGACAGTCCATTCTATGATGACCTGGAACGGATCATCAACGAGAGTATCGAACGCGGCGGTGTCATTATAATTCCATCCTTCGCCGTGGGACGCACCCAGACCCTGCTTTTTATTATCAGGGAACTTGAAGAAAAGAAAAAAATACCGGTCCTTCCGGTATATCTCGACTCGCCGATGGCGCTGGGAGCGACTGCCATCTACGAAAATAGTATCCCCAGCCAGAATCTCTCCAGCCGGGTTCAGACTATCATGGGCAAACAGATATTCCGGACCGGCAATCTCAAGGTGTGCGAATCACGGAAAAAGTCCAAGGGCATCAATGAAGTCAAAAGCCGTGCTATAATAATCTCCTCCAGCGGCATGATTACCGGTGGACGAATCATGCACCACATGGAACAGCGTCTCCCGGAATCGAAAAATACGATCCTGTTTGTCGGTTATCAGGCCCATGGTACCCGGGGACGGAGTATTCTCGAAGGCGAGGAATCGGTCAAGATTCATGGCCGGTATGTTCCGGTCAAGGCTCACGTGGAAAGCATCTCCGGACTGTCGTGTCATGCCGATTATAATGAGATACTGGCATGGCTGATGGGCACCAATCGGGGCCCGAAAAAGACCTTCATTGTTCATGGCGAACCCGAGGCATCGGCATCACTGTCAGATAAGATTTTCGAAAAATATAACTGGGATTGTGCCATACCGGAATTCGGTGAAAGCTATATTCTTGATTTATAACCTGTAATTGGCTCGCACCACTCAGAAATAAATCCTGAATGACGTAAAATAATAATCCGGATAATTCCCGAATTCGGAATTGTATCTCACCTCAACGTCATTCTCACTAAAAACCAATTCAATTGGACGTCCGAAACCCAGGTATGCCCCGCCCGACAGGTAAATATTTTCAGCAATATTATATTCGATGCTCGGCATGAGGAACAGCGACGGGTCACTCAGATTGGCCAGCATTTGACCGTTTAATATGATTAGCGGCGTAATCTGATAGCCGATTCCCGGTGCCAAATAATGTTGGCCGGCAAGATAGCCTGAGGCCAATCTATATGATTGATTGAAAGGCCCGCTTAACCACTCATCTATATCGTTAGCACCTGCACCGTTATAATGATATTCCATAAATAAATAAGTCCCGTCGCGGAGACTGTAATCACCCCCAATGGTGGCGCGGAAGTAATCGTATTCGCTGTCGCGCTCATCGGTGCTAAAGGCATCATCGAAGACATAAGCTCCCTCCAGCCAGAACCCCGCCCCGCCGATCGAACGGGTCCAGTCGATTCCGAGCATAAGGTTCTCGCGAAAATTTACCGCCATCAGCGAAATATCATTTCGCCGATAATAGAATTTACCTCTTAAAAACATGGCGGAATTTTTATACTCAAAATCTTCCCCGAATACATACCCGGCATCGATCTCGCCCATAAAACCGACCGGTACCCTCATCCGCACCGCATCGACTCCGATTCTGTCCTCGATATCGAGTTCATTAAAAGCATACGGCGCCAGAATGTCGGTCGGGTTAATCACCCGCGCCGAACCCCATGCGATAGCCTGACGGCCGATATAGAAATCGGCAAAACGGGAATTAACAGTCAGGAACAATCGATCAAGATTTTGGTAGATTCCGAAATTACCCATCGGCTCGCACGGTTCGGGATACAACCGGTACCGTATGTCATCAACACGGTATTTAGTAAATACGGAAGACAATCTCCCCATCAAAAATCCAGCCGTACCGCTATCTTCATCACCCTTGACACGAGGAGAAAAATCATAGGCGCCAATTATTGACAGGTAGTTTGTTATCCTCACCATGGTCTTGAGCCTGATGCGGTTATTCACAGCCGCATTCAAAGGCGTTTCTTCTGTAGATACAACTTCGCCTGAGAAAAAGTAATCGACATCAGTATAATCATAAGCCGTGAAATAACTTTTATAATAACCATTGATGGATAGCCAGCCGGAACCATACACCATTGATCCGGCACACAATATTATCGCCGCAAACAACAATATCCTCAACACCTGATTACCTTTACACATATTTAAAAACACACGTTTCATCAACAAATTCAACTTCTGGTTTCATCCGTATGAATCAAACCGTCTTTCAGTGTTACCAGCCGCCTCGCCCGTTCCATGATCTGTACATCATGCGTCGAAAACACAAAAGTGATACCGCTTTCCTCGTTCAGCTCGCGCATCATATCAAGAAGCTCCCCCCCGGTTTTAGAATCGAGATTGGCCGTCGGTTCATCAGCCAGTATCAGCGACGGTTGCGCCACCATCGCCCGAGCCACCGCCACCCGCTGTTGCTGACCGCCCGAGAGCTTGGTTGGCAGACGATGCGCGAACCCCTCGATGCCAAGTTCGGCAAGTATTTTCTCCACCCGCCTGTGCCGCTCGGCTTTACCGACACCCTGTAGCAACATTATATACTCGACATTCTCCTCGACCGTCAGCACCGGGATCAGGTTGTACGCCTGGAATATAAAGCCGATATGATCGCGCCTGAAATCGGATAACTCGGAACCGCTCATCGACGACAGCTTTTTCCCGGCCAGCCAGACCTCACCCTCGGTCGGATCATCGAGACCGGAAATAATATTCAAAAAAGTTGTCTTGCCGGAACCCGACGGCCCGACTATGGCAGTGAATTCACCGCTTTTGATGGTCAAATCGATTCCGCGAAGAGCCGGTACCGGGATACCATTATCCTCATATATTTTTGTGACCGCCTTGGTAACGATTACATCTTTATTATTTGTCCCTGACATTTCCATATCCTCCTAAAAACTCCGCCGCATCGCCTTGGCCGGAGACAACCGGGCCGCATACAGGGCCGGATAAAGACCTATTAAAAGTGTAAAAAGAAAAACAACAATCGGAAACTCAATATACTGCCTGACCGTCATTACCGGATATAGAAGCTCCCGGTATGTCACCCCCGAAAATTCAATACCTGTATAATCGATGCCGATTTGGGTCATTAGATAGGTTACTATAAACCCGATTACGGCCCCGATTATAATACTCAGCGCCGCCAGCGCCCCGGCTTCGAATAAAATCAGTCTCGCCATGGTAAACGGCCGCGTTCCCACCGCCCTCAATACTCCGAATTCGAACATCCGCTCATGAAGCGACATGAACAGTGTGTTGATTATCCCCAGCGCCACCACGCCGAATAATATCAAACCGACAATATACGTGGCAAACTGCGACATCTCAAAAGCGGCATCGAGCTCGGGCAATATTACCGTCCAGCTGACCGCTTCATTGCCGTCGTTGGAATACTCCTCCCAGAACGGAAGACTCCTGTCCCGGCCGTGGCTTCCATCACTGAATTTCAACACGATCTCATGCACCTCATTCCCGATTCCAAGCATCTCCTGAGCTTTCGGAAGCCTGACAAATGCCATTGCCCTGTCCATTTCCTTGATATTGAAATGATATATTCCGGAGATTCGAAACATCTCCTGCGACAGGTCGCCGGTGTTGGCCTGCGCAACCGTCATGACCACCCGAGCGCCGAGATCGACCTCGAGGATCTCCGCCAGTTTACTTCCGATGATAATATCGCGAGGATTATTACCCTCGAAATAATTTCCCGATATAATCGCTTCATCTATCTGTGAAAGATCCCTCTCCGTGGCCGGATTTATCCCCACCATCGATACCGCACTCAAATTAGCAGGCGATGTGATCATGGCAAATGTCATCGTTCTCTGCGTAAATTTATCGACTATTTCTTCTTTCTCGAGACGCTCTATCACTTCGGGAAGATTGTTGATCGTTCCCTCGACAGCATACGAAGAACGAAAATCCTGGTGATGTATCTGCCCTTCGCCGAGATACGATTCCGTCGCCGAAGCTACCATGTTCACTTCCATACCGATAATCAGAGCATCGGTGAATATCAGCGCCGCCAGACCGATTCCGATCGCGCTCCCGGCGATAAAAGTCCGACGCTTATTGCGAAACAGATTTCTTATGGCCAGTTTCAGATATAACCTCACCGTATTCTCCTTTAATGGGACCGCAGTGCCCGGGCTGGAGCGATACGCGCCGCCTTAATTGCCGGAAATATACTTATAAACAACGCCGAAAACATGACCGTTATCGCCGGTAAATACAGGCTATGTGCATTGACCTCGCTGTAATAATGCGTAAACTCCATCCCTCCATACGTGAACGACATCGGCATCGGAACCCCATGCACCGAAAAATAGTAATTGATGACTAGACTTAATATCAGGCCGATTATAATACTGATGATTGCCTTCAGAGAGACTTCAATTATGACCAGTTTGAAAATCTGCGGCGGGCGCGTTCCTACCGCACGAAGCACGCCGTATTCGCGAGTCCTCTCCAGCACCGTCATCAGCACCGTGTTGAGCACGCCGATAGCCACGATCATGATTACAATAAAAAGCATCACCCAGGAACCCTTTTTGTCGGCTTCCATGGCCACGTAAAACGAACGTGCAAATTCCTGCCACGGTGCAATCTCGAGATTAGCATCGTTCAGTCCCTCACGAATACGCTCGGTGACTTCGGGAACATCATCAAGCTTATCCGCAATTATAACCATCTCGTGAATCGATCCGCCAAGAACCAGCAGTTCCTGAGCATCGGCAAGATTGAGATAGAACGCGCTCTGATCCATGGCCGCATCGCCGCTTTCGGCAATACCGACGATATCATACAAATCATTCGCTATCGAACCGTCGGCCCCCTGCGAAACAACCACGATTTCGTCGCCGGGCTCCGCATGAAGAGTTCTGGCCGCCCCCTTGCCGAGTATCGCTTCGTGCGATGGCACTTCTGAAAAAGTCACGCCCTTTATGATTTTCTTCTCGAACCGGGTCGCCTTCGATTCGCGTACCGGGTCGATTCCGATTATCTGAACCCCCGCCGTCTTTTCGCCGACCGAGGCCAGCCCCGCCGAGTACAATCTCGGCGTCCACGCCATCACACCCTCGGTGTTTTCGACAATATCACCGACTCTTGTAAAATCGTCTATTTTACGGTACAGCGACGGTTTATCTAGATAACCGGCCGCATGGATCTGTACATGCCCGAGACGATTGCGCGTAAACATCTCGATAATCCGGTTGTATGTCCCGTCGGCCCAGCCGATCGACAGCGCCGACAAGGTGAACCCGCCAAACATCGTCAGCACGGTCAGCACCGTCCGTCGCTTCTGACGAAATATATTGCGCCAGGCTATTTTTAAAGTCAGCACAATGATGACCTCATTTATTCGCTCTTAGATTGCGAAGCGAGAAAATGTCCTCGTCGATCTTGACATCAAATTCAAGCTTTATATAACGAATAACCGTTTTGTGGCCTTCCTTTGTCCGGGGAATCATTTCCATGACCGCCGGGATAAGCCTGCCGCCGAAATTTCTGACATCGCTGTAATTGCATACACGCATCAGTTTGCCGTCTTCGTCATAGTACTTCATCCATATAGGCGTATATTTCTCTTTGGTAGCGGCAATGACAATATTTCCCCATACGACCGGAAGATCCTCCCGGGGAATGCAATTGACATATATCCGATTATCATAACCCTCATCGATTTCAATCAATTCATATTTGTAATCTTCATACAGCGAGAATTCCTTGACCAGATCATCATTGGTAAAATCCGACCCCATCCACGAACTCATCATCATCGACGGCGGGATTTTCATCACCTTGTTGGTCTTGGGAAGATAATTCCACATCTCGTTTTCAATCCGCAGGGTCGCCACACCCTTATCCTTTTTGGGCTCGTTGATGCGGATAAATGTCTTGTCCAGTCCGATTGTCCATGCATCCATAGACATTGTCCGCTGCCAGTGCGGGGTGACAATCTCCATCTCGAATTCCGAATAACTGCTTTCGGAGCGATACAACTTGTCTATCTGGCGGATTATCGACTCCACATCCATATCCCCTTTTTCCTGCGAAAAACCGCTTATGACCAGCCAGACTGGGGTTAGACAAATTATTAATTTTAGAAATCTTCTCGACATTTTAATTTCTCCCTGCTTGTATCTTATACTGTAATAATAATATAAAAATTCATCAAAAACGGAACCCGAAGATAACCGGTATTTTGGAAATTGCCAATCCCATAAGCCGAACCTGACGTAATATTAATAATCAGATTTACAAAAACAATATGTAAGCGCATTCAAGATTAGTTATTTCTCGGCTATAAGCAATATAAATAACAATTTTTGTCATCTTTATAATTCATATAAATATATTTTATTCACAAGGCTTATATGGCTTGACAAAATATGGTCTGGATTGTATACTATAAAAGTAAGTTCTTCTTGTACAAATACCTGGAGATCTAAAATATATCCGGTCTGCCGATTATCTCCAGAGGGTTGGTTTTTATTTATTCTGTCCGTGTAAGGTCTGATTATCAATTTAGCAGGAGGAGCATCGTGAGATATTACTTCTTTTTAATGACATCAATCTTGATTATCCTCGCCGGATTTATTGCAGTAGGCGCTTCCGGTCCAAATTCGGTTCTATCCGTCTCGCCTTCGGAAGAATATGTATGCGGCGATGCCGACGGAAGCGGAAGTATCAATATTCTCGACGTCGTTTTTATAATCAACTACCTGTATAAAGGTGGTCAGCAACCGGCGGACACTATCGCCGCCGATGTTGACGGATCCGGTTCCATTAACATCCTGGATATTTCCGGTATCATTAATTATCTCTATCGCGGGGCTGATCTTAATTGCCCCGAACATCCAAGCACTCTCCCCTCCGTCTTTGACCTGCGCTACTACGATGGTCATAATTATGTTACCTCGATCAAAAGCCAAAGTGGGGGAACCTGCTGGGCGCATGGAACCATGGCCGCGATCGAGAGTAATTTACTAATGACCGGCGCCTGGGCCGATAACGGCGAATCCGGTGAGCCTGATCTGGCCGAATATCATCTGGATTGGTGGAACGGTTTCAATGATTATTATAATGCCGATGCCGATCCGCCTACCGGACAGGGAATCGAGGTCCATTACGGCGGATATTACCTGATGGCCGATGCTTATATCAGCCGCGGTGACGGCGCCGTTCGGGATATCGATGCGCAATCATTCAGCTCTCCCCCCGATTATAGAAGCGACGACTACCACTATTATTATGTCCGCGATGTTGAATTTTACATAGCCGAAAGCGATCTGCGAAATATCGATACTATCAAGCAGAAAATAATGGACTACGGCGCCATCGGAACCGCCTTTTTGTCGGACGATGCGTACATGCAAAATTACATTCATTATCAGCCCCCCTATGACCCTTATGAACTCAATCATGCCGTCGCCATCATCGGCTGGAATGATAATCTGGTTACCCAGGCGCCGGAGCCGGGCGCGTGGCTCTGCAAAAATAGCTGGGGATCCGGATGGGGATATAGCGGCTATTTCTATATATCTTACTATGACAAGTACTGCTGCCAGGAATACCAGCTGGGAGCGGTATCCTTCCAGAATGTCGAACCGATGAAATACGATATCGTACATTATCACGATTATCACGGATGGATTACAAATTTCAGTGTCACGTCGTACGAAGCCTTCAACGCCTATACAGCCTCCGCCAACGAGCGTCTCGAGGCGGTCAGCATTTGCACACCCGATGATGATGTCGACTTTACCGTCAGGATCTACGACACTTTTGCCGATGGACAATTGAGCGATCTCATGGCCGAGGTTTCCGGACACTACGAACACCGCGGTTACCATACCATCGATCTTCCAACACCGATCATGATTTCCGGCGGCAATGATTTTTATATTTATTACTACACTTCCTACCCGGGGTTGCCTTATGATTGTTCGCACGATGTTCCAACCCTTCTGGGAAGCGATCAGCGGGTCTGGGTCCCTTCCAAATCCGAACCGGGCCAGAGTTACTACAAAAGCGGTGGTGTCTGGCATGACCTTTACGATTATGATAATTCGGCCAATTTCTGCATCAAAGGTTTTGCCGTCAATATCGGCCTCAAGGTCCTGCCTTCCGGCGGCCTTGAATCCGAAGGGCCTTCCGGAGGCCCGTTCGAGCCGGATAATATCAGTTACAGTTTTTCGCATAAGTACGACAATTCAATCAATTACGAAGTTACTGTTGATCCTTCAATCGACTGGCTGACTCTTGACGGCGATATCTCCGGAAGTCTCGCGCCCAATACACCTGCCGAAGTGACGGTAACCATAAACGCCAATGCCGCCGGCCTGTGCGAAGGTATTCATCACGGCCGGGTCTATTTCACCAATCTCGGCGATACCTACGATAATACCATGCGCGAGGTAATCCTGACCATCGGCACGCCGACTGTCCGCCATGAATGGACACTCGATACAGATCCGGGCTGGACCTGCCAGGGCGAATGGGCTTTCGGTCAGCCGAACGGCTATGGCGGTTATTTGGGCTGGGGAGTTGATCCTGACTCTGCACATACCGGCGACAATGTCTACGGGTATAATCTGGACGGCAACTATCCGCCCTATCTCCCGCCGACACACCTGATCTCGGAAGCGATCGACTGCACCAATCTTTTCAAAATCAGTCTCAATTTCTGGCGCTGGCTCTGTGTTGACGGCTGGGGCATAGGCTATCTTGCTATCAGCACCGACGGTAGCGAATGGACGACGATATACAACCCGGGATCGCTTTTGGACGACAAGTGGAATGAAACAGAGATCGATATATCTGAATACGCCGATTTCCAGCCGGTTGTTTATCTGCGCTGGACGATGGAGGTTAATAACGCCACGCATGTGTTCGGCGGCTGGAATATCGACGATATACAGATCAAGGCCATCTACGACTCGACTCAGATCCTGACCATTCCGCCTGCTGTCATGATAAACGATCGATAGATCACTCATTATTATTGGAGTATTTGAAGACAATCGATACCGCCGGGCCGATCACCAGGCGGTATCCTGCCGTCATTGTAAAAAAATTCGACGAAAAACCGGACAAATATTCTGCCCAAGTCCAAATAACCAAAATAATTAGCAAATTAATTACACAAAAAGAGCGCAGTTTTTGCGATAAAACTTCTTGCAATCCAAAAACTTAAATGCAAGAAACCGCCCTTTTGATCACCTTATAAAATTGAGCGGATAATAATCTTTTATATATGACGAAACAACGGTAATCGTTTAATCGAATACTAATAGAGAACGATTATCGCGAAAGGAAAAGGTGAGCGGCATGGCACGAGCAGGCAACAAGAAAAGAGACAGTATCCTCATGGCGGGCGAGCAGCTCTTTAATCAGTACGGGCTGAGCAAAACCACCATGGAGGATATCGCCAGAGAGGCTCACGTGGCTAAAGGAACCCTGTACAAATATTTTCCCAGCAAAGAAGAAGTCTTCACCAGTGTTGTCAGGCACGAGGGCAATATGTTGATTTCGATGATGATGGAGGCGGTTCAAAACGAGGTCACTCCAATTGGAAAAATCCGCGCCCTGATCACGGTCAAGACACAAAAAATGAAAAAGCTGGCAAATTTTTACCGGGTCACACGCGAGGATGCCCATCGTCTCTGGCCCTATCTCGAGAATACCCGATTCGATTTCTTTCAGCAGGAGGTCACTATTCTCGAGGACATTATTCGGGAAGGCATCCGGGAGAGATTGTTCCGGGTCAATGATGCCAAAAGAGCGGCCACCGCGATTGTAGCCGCCCTGAAAGGCCTGGAGATTGAATGGATATCCGGTAAAGATGCCAATCAACAGTTGATTGACATCGAAATGATACTGGATATTATTGGCCGAGGCATTATGGTCCCCCAAAGAGACCCGGCCGCGGAAATCTAATAAATCCTCACTGCCGTCACCGCCACAGTATTAAGGATACTCTCCGGGGCAAATTTTTCCTGTTTCCTCGATCCTCACAAATATCCCGCCCGGGATTTTATTTTACAAGATCACATACTCCTAAATACTAATGATTTGCAATTGCACCACGTATATAATTAAATCTTATTTGCGAACAGGGACGGGCCAAAACCCGTCTGATCAAAAATCACCTGCGTTCAGACCATACAGGAGGAGAGGAACATGAGAAAAAGTCTGTTTGTATTAATGCTTCCGGTCGCGGTGCTGGTCATGGCGCCGGCGGTCATGGCTGAGGAACCCGAAAAGCCATGGTTCGACATGGTCAACTGCGAGTTTTGTAAGCACCTGATGGATGACCCGGAGCTCCTGAACCATACCACCTGGGAGCATTTTAACATTACTAACGGCATCATCAATGTCACCACGGTCGACAAAGAATATCTCGATTCATATCATGCGGCCGGTGAAGAGATGATGAAAGTCGGCAAACGGCTGATGGATGGCGAGAAGGTGCAGATGTGCGGGAGTTGTCGGGCGCACGGGACGTTGATACAGGCCGGGGCAAAAATGGAACATATCGAGACCCAGCGAGGCCATGTTATGCTGGTGACCTCGGATAATCCGGAGATGGTCGCCAAAATACAGGCATGGGCCAAACGCAATATTGATGAACTGGCCAAACTGGAAGCCAGGGAAAAGTAAAGCATGGATTAAATTTAGCATGCGCCCCGTATAAACGGCCTCTCGCCGGGGCATGCGCCATAAAGTAATTTAGAGAGGTTTTCATTGTGGGTACGGCGGGGGTTGCTCTCCCCGCCGTCTTTATTTGCCCGGTACTATACCAGTTTAAGATACCGGTTGCGACGGTTTTCGAACAGTTTCCCGCCCGGCTCTTTGCTCCGCCACGCTTCATATTCCTGGTAATTCCCCTCGAACCAGCGCACTTTCCCCTCGCCCTCAAAAACAAGCAGGTGGGTGCAGATACGGTTGAGGAAAAAGCGGTCGTGGCTGATAACCATAACACACCCGCGGAAATTCATAATCGCCTCTTCCAGCATCCGAAGCGTGTTGACATCGAGATCATTGGTCGGTTCGTCGAGAAGCAAAACATTCCCGCCGATTTTCAAAATCTTGGCCAGGTGCGCCCTGTTGCGCTCACCGCCCGAGAGTTCATCGACCGCCTTCTGCTGATCGGCCCCCTTGAAACCGAACCGTGCCAGGTACTGCCGGATCGGGACCACCCGTTTGCCGAATGGCACCTCATCGGAACCGTCGCCTATCTCCTCGACCAGGCTATGCGACCCTTTAAGCGAATCCCTCCCCTGATCGACATAGGCTGTCTGAACCGACGAGCCGATATCTATTGCGCCCCCGTCAGGTTTCTCCTGCCCGACAATCATGCGGAATAGCGTCGTCTTCCCGGTCCCGTTCGGCCCAACCAGTCCGACAATCGCCGAGCGGGGGACAATAAAGGACAGATCCTTGAACAACAGATTGTCGCCGAACTGCTTCGAGACCGAGTTGAATTCGATCACCTTGTCGCCCAGCTCCGGGCCGGGGACTATCTGTATAACATCGCCCTCCTGCCGGTCGGCCGCATTCTCCCGCGCCACCAACTGCTCGTATTCGAACAGACGAGACCGGGACAACTCATGCCGATCCTTGTTGCTCATCTTGATCCAGGCCAGCTCCCGTTCCAGCGCCCGCGCGCGGGGCGTGTCCTTTTTCTCCTGCGCCGCCAGCCGGCCAAGTTTCTGCTCCAACCAGGATGAATAATTGCCCTCATACGGTATCCCGCGCCCGCTGTCGAGTTCCAGTATCCATTTGGTTATATTGTCGAGAAAATACCTGTCATGCGTAACTATTATAACCGTCCCGGGATACTCGCTCAACTGCGTTTCCATCCAGTCGACCGTCTCGGGATCGAGATGGTTGGTCGGCTCGTCGAGCAGAAGCAAATCGGGCTGTTCCAACAGCGCCTTGCCAAGCGCCACGCGCCGCCGTTCTCCGCCCGACAGCGTGCCCACAAAACGATCGTCGCCGGGCAGACAGAGTGCATCACCGGCGCGATCAAGTTTCTGGTCAAGATTCCAGGCGTCGGAGGCATCGAGCTGATCCTGCAGTTCCCCCATGCGGTCCATAGCTTTCTGCATCTGATCGTCATCCATCGGCTCGGCCATGCTCTCGGAAATTTTCTCGTATTCGGCCATCATCGCCATCTGGTCGGCAAAGGCCTGCTCGAGTGTCTGCCGGACAGTCAGGTTATCGTCAAGGTAAGGTTCCTGCATGACGATCCCGGCCCTGTATCCCGACATCAGCTCGGCGGTGCCTTTGAATTCCTCGTCGAGACCGGCCATGATACGCAGGACCGTCGATTGGCCGGCGCCGCTTTCCCCGACAATACCGTTCTTGGCACCGGGGAAAAAACTGAGATTGATATTGCTCAGAACCTGTCTCTGTCCATAGTATTTATTCAGCCCG